>CAUJIL010000147.1 GCA_963204845.1 Pseudomonadota bacterium
CGCCCGACTCGCCGTGGATCACCATGGGCGAACCGGGCAAGGCGGTCGAGGGCTTCCTGTGGAAGGCCGACCGCGAGCAGCCGTTCCACATCCGCGCCGAAGGATTGGGCAGCGCGCAGCGCGCCGCACCGCCCGAGGGCACGCGCGTCACCGCCGACTGGCGCGACGGCCACTGGCAGGTGGTGTTCGAGATCCCGGCGTGGTCCGCGCTTGCCGCGCAGCGCCAGCTCGCCGTGGCGGTGTGGGCCGGCGCCGCGCAGGAACGCGCCGGACTCAAGTCGGTGAGCCCGGGCTGGCTGCCGCTGGGATGAACGCCGCCGCCAGCGCACCGAAGCCCGCGACGCTGCGGCTGCTCGCGTGGGGGCGGTTGTGGAGTCCGCTCGCCGACGACGACGAGCACCATGAGGCCTGGCAGGCGCTGGGGCTGCCCGGCGAGTTCGCCGCGCAGCGGGTCGCGTACTGGAACACCTTCCACGCCGGCACCCCGCAGCCGCCGGTCACGTTGCTGCTGCACGCGCTGCTCGGCCGCGAAGGCGGCGCGGTGCGCGAGGACCTGATGCGCGCCGCCGACTACCTCGGACTGGAGGGTGGCGAGCGGCGTCTGCCGCCCGATCACCTCGCTCCTGCCTGCGAGGTATTCGCGCTCGCGATCGAGCGCGAGGAACCGGTGCTGATCACGGGGCTGTGCGAACGTTACCTCGCACCGTGGACCGCCGAGGCCTCCGCGCGGCTCGCGGAGCAACCCGCGATGCTCGCGTTGGTGCAGCGTTTCGCGGCCGATATCGCCGCCTGAGCGCGCGACGCGCGCATCGGCGTGGCGGGCGCGCTATGCTTGCGCCACCGCAGCCACCGTGGCCACCCGCCGCCGATGAACACGACCGCCACGCCTCGCCTCGACCTCGCGGTCTGCACGCTGTTCGCGCTCGCGCTGCTGTTGGTGCTGCACCTGCACCTGCTGACCTCGCTGCTCGCCGGATTGCTGGTCTACGCGCTGGTCGGCGCGCTGGTGCCGCTGATACGCCTGCCGCGCTTCAGCCACGAGGGCGCGCGGCTGGCGGCGGTGGCGCTGATCGCGACCGTGGTGATCGCGCTGGTCGCACTGGCGCTGGGGGGACTGGTGTCGTTCCTGCGCCACAGCGGCGAGAGCGTGCCGCTGCTGATCCATCGCATGGCCGAGATCATCGAGGACTCGCGCTCCAGCCTGCCGGCGTGGCTGTTCGCCTACCTGCCGCCGGACGCCGACGCGCTGCGCGCGGCGGCCGTCACGTGGCTGAAGGAGAACGCCGTGTTCTTCCAGGTCGCGGGCACCGGTTTCGGGCGCGCGCTGGCGCACATCCTGCTCGGCATGGTGATCGGCGCGCTGCTGTCGCTGGAGGCCGCGAGCTCGCATCGCCGCCAGGGGCCGCTGACCGCCTCGCTCGGGGAGCGTGCGCAGCGCCTGGGGGATTCGTTCCGCCGCGTGGTGTTCGCGCAGTTCTGGATCTCGACCATCAACACCGCGCTGACGGCGATGTTCCTGGTGTTCCTGCTACCGGGGCTCGGCGTCGAGCTGCCGTTCACGAAGACGCTGATCCTGGTGACCTTTCTGGCCGGGCTGATCCCGATCCTCGGCAACCTGATCTCGAACACCGTGATCTGCGTGGTGGGGCTGAGCCAGTCGCTGCTGGTCGCGCTCGGCGTGCTGCTCTACCTGATGGCGATCCACAAGCTGGAGTACTTCCTGAACGCGCGCATCGTCGGCAGCCACATCCACGCGCGCGCGTGGGAAATCCTGATCGCCATGCTGGTCATGGAAGCGGCGTTCGGCATCCCGGGCCTGATCGCCGCGCCGATCTACTACGCGTACCTGAAGCAGGAACTGGCGAGCCGCGAGTTGATATGAGGCATGCCCCGTCGGGTTGAAACCCGACCTACGGTTTCAGAGCAGTTCCTTCGCGACCAGCTCCATGTTCGCGATGCTGCGGTCGTAGTCGTTCACATGGCCGATCAGCAGCGAGGTCACGCGGGTCTTCTTCCAGTCCTGCAGGCGCTCGCGGATACGACCGAGCGGGCCGAGCAGCGAGATCTCGTCGACCAGCGCGTCGGGCACCGCCTCGACGGCCTCCTGCTGGCGCCCGGCGAGGAACAGATCCTGGATCTTCTGCGCCTCGGCGGCGTAGCCCATGCGCCCCAGCAGGTTCTGGTGGAAGTTCATCCCCTTCGCGCCCATGCCGCCCAGGTACAGCGCCATCGTCCACTTGCCCGGCAGCAGCGCACGCTGCAGGTCGTCGTCGACGGCGAGGTTCACCATCGCCGCGATCTCGAAACCCGGCTTCGCCGCCGCGAGGCTGTCGTCGAAGAGGTGCATCTTGTACGGGGAGCAGAAAATCGGCAGCCAGCCGTCGAAGCGCTCGGCCGCGAGCGCGACGTTCTTCGGCCCCTCGGCGCCGAGCAGCACCGGAATGTGCTTGCGCAAGGGCTCGGTGATGCTCTTCAGCGGCTTGCCCAGCCCGAGCCCGTTGCTGCACGGCAACTGGTACTGCGTGCCCTGGAACGCCAACGGCGCCTCGCGCGCAATCACCTGGCGGAAGATCTGGATCCATTCACGGGTACGCTCGAGCGGTTTCGTGAACGGCTGGCCGTACCAGCCCTCGACCACCTGTGGCCCCGACACACCGACACCGAGCAGCAGCCGGCCGTTGGAGATGTGGTCAAGCGTCAGCGCCGACATCGCCGCGCAGGTCGGCGTGCGCGCCGAGATCTGCATCACCCCGGTGCCGAGACGGATGCGGCTGGTGTGCGCTGCGATCGCGGCCAGCGGCGTGAAGCAGTCCGAACCGTAGGCCTCCGCCGTCCACACCGAATCGAAACCGATGCGCTCGGCGGCCTGCGCGAGTTCGATGAAACGCGCGGTCGGGTGTTTCTGCCAGTAGCCGAGTTGCAGTCCGAGCTTCATGTCGAGTCTCCGTGGTGGACGCGCAGGATGCGGCGAGTATAGGGACTCCCCGGTGCGCTCGCAGTGACCGCGGCTCGACGCCTGCGCTGACAAAACCGTTCAGGGTGCATTGCGGCGCCGTAACTTGTTCCAGCACCGGCGCCACGTCTACGCTGCCCGGATCCCGCGAACGCCAGGAGAGGCACCATGACACCGGAGGCGAGCAACAAGGAACTGGTCACGCGCTTCTGGAACGAAGTGTACGTGGGACGTGACTACGAGGCGATTGCGCGCTATTTCGCGCCCGACGGCAGCTACGTCGACGTCGCGATTCCCGAATCGGAGGCGCGCGGGCCGCAGGCGGTGGCTAGGCGCCTGCGCATCGGGCAGGAACCGGTGCAACGGTTCGAGCACCAGATCCATCGCCTGATCGCGGAGGGGACGACGGTGATGATCGAGCACACCGAGACCTGGCACTTCCATACCGGCGAGGCGGTGGCGGTGCCGTTCGTGTCGGTGATGGTGATCGAGGACGGCCTGATCCGTGTCTGGCGTGATTACTGGGATCTCAACACGCTGCTGTCGCAGGCACCGGCGTGGTGGATCGAACACATCGCGAAATTCAACGGCAGCGATTTCGCAGGCGATTGAGCCGGCGGCGCTCCGTGGCGAGCGCCGCCGGCCCGTCCCTCACGGAGCCGCGGGATAGTCCGTGTAACCCTTTGGCCCGGGCGTATACAGCGTGGCAGCGTCGAAGTCGGCCAGCGGCAGGCCCTCGCGCATGCGCCGCACCAGATCCGGGTTGCCGAGGTACGCGCGGCCGAACGACACCGCCGCCGCCTCGCCCGCGGCGAGCACGCGTTCGGCGCGCGCCTGGTCGAAGCCGTCGTTGACGATCAGCGGCCCGCCGAAGTGTGTGCGCGCCAGCGCGAAGGCGTCGAGGTCGCGCCGCGGCGAGCGGATCACGTGCAGGTACGCCAGCCCCAGCGGGCGCACCGCGTCGAGCAGGGTGGCGAAGGTCTCGTTGGGGTCGTCGTCGTGCAGGTCGTTGAACGGGTTGCCGGGGCAGATGCGCATGCCGACGCGGGCGCTGCCGGCCACCGCGATCATCGCCTCGAGCGCCTCGATCACGAAGCGCACCCGGTTGGCGACGCTGCCGCCGTAGGCGTCGGTACGCAGGTTGGTGCCCGTGGAGAGGAACTGCGCCGGCAGGTAGCCGCTGGTGCAGTGCAGTTCGACGCCGTCGAAGCCGGCTGCCAGCGCGGACCGCGTGGCGTGCGCGTACTCGCCGATCACGCCGGGGATCTCGTCCAGGCGCAGCGCGCGCGGCTCGTCGAAATCGACCATCCCGGCCGCGTCGGTGTAGATCTTGCCGTTCGCGCGCACCGCCGACGGCGCCACCGTCTCGGCGCCGGAATCCTTGTTCAGGCGGCTGCCCACGCGCCCGCAGTGCATGATCTGCGCGACCATGCTGCCGCCCCCCGCGTGCACCGCGTCGGTCACGGCACGCCAGCCGGCGACCTGCGCCTCGGTGTGGATCCCCGGCGTGCGGCAGTAACCCTTGCCGTGGATGCTTGGCTGCGCGCCTTCGCTGACGATCAGGCCGGCGCTCGCGCGCTGGCGGTAGTACTCGGTGTTCAGCGCGGTCGGCGCGTCGCCCTCGCCGGCGCGGCTGCGCGTCATCGGCGCCATCACGACGCGGTTGGCGAGCTTCAGCTCGCCGAGCTGAACGGGTTCGAACAGGTGTGCACTCATTCCTCGGGACTCCGGTCTGCGGATCGGCTGGATACGCGGCCGCCGGCACCGGCGGCCGCAGCGGTTCAGCGCACGCGGATGCGCGGCTCGGCCGCGCTGCGCCGCATGCGTTTCAGGAACTCCCCGACCGGCGCCGGAGCGGCGACTTCGGGTTCGTCGGTGGACGGCGGGTTGGCCCAGAACTCCTTCCACGACGGGAACAGTTCGTGGTACGCGCCGTCGTAGGGCTCACGGCCCGGCCAGCGCATCTTCCTGTCGCCGATCGGGGGCTTGTTCAGGTCGGTCGCGTACCAGTAGCACGGCAGCCGGCGGCGGAAGCACCAGCTGCCGTCGATGCGCTCGTAGTTGTCCCAGTACAGCATCTGCATGATGACCCACTCGGGCCCGGTCTCGTGCTCGTTCTTCGAGTACACCACCCCGTGCGCGTGGTCGGCGTCGTCGAACTCGATGATGTGGTTGCCGATGTGGTGCGAGGTACCGGTGAACTGCAGCCTGAGCGTGTCGTCGAGCCAGCGCTTCAGGTGCGCACGCCCGCTCTTTTCGCGACTGACACGGATATCGGGCGCGAACAGGTTCACGTGCGCGTCGAGGTCACGCATGTCGAGCGACAGCGCGTAGCGCGCCGGGAGCTGGCGGATCGCCTCGATCGACTCGAGGCGGTCGATGCGCGCCAGCAGATCGGGAGTCGGATTCATGCTGCCTCCGTCTCAGACCGCGTCCATGTTGTTCATCGCGGCCGAACCCGTCTGCAACTCGCAGGTCTTGCCGCCGTCGACCACCAGTTGCGTGCCGGTGATGTACGAGGCCTCGTCCGAGGCGAGGAACAGGATCGCGTTGGCGATTTCGGCGGGGTCCGCGATGCGCCTGAGCGGCACGCCGGCCGCGGTGGCGAGCTGCGCTTCGCGGCTCGGCAGTGCCATCTCGGTTCCGGGCGTCATCACCACGCCGGGAATGATCGAGTTGACGCGGATGTTGTGCGGCGCGCCTTCGAGCGCGGCGGTGCGCGTGAGGCTGAGCACCCCGGCCTTGGCGGCACCGTAGGCCGCGGTGTACATCGAGCCGAGCAGCCCGCAGACCGACGACACGTTGACGATTGCCCCGCCGCGCTGGTGCTCCATGACGCGAAACGCCGCCTGGATGCCATAGAAGGTGCCGTCGAGCGAAACGCGGAAGCTCGCGTGCCAGTCCTCCTCGCTCATGTCCGCGATCGTCGCCCCGACCATCGAATAGGCGTTGTTGACGAGGATGTCGAGGCGGCCGTCCTCGCGCTCGATGCGCTGCACCACGTCGGCGAAGGCCTGGCGGTCGCTGACGTCGAGCAGCGCGGTGCGCGCCATGCCACCGGCGTCGCGAATCGCGTTTGCCACCTGCTCCAGCGGTTCGATGCGTCGCCCGCAGACGGTGACCGTCGCCCCTTCCTGCGCGAAGCGCTGCGCGGTCGCTGCGCCGATCCCGGTGCCGCCGCCGGTGATCAGCGCGACCTTGCCTTCGAGTCTGCCTGCCATCTGTGCTTCTCCTGTCTGCGTTGGTTCCGGGCGCTGCACGCTCAGAGCATGTGGCTGCCGCCGTTGGCGGCCAGCGTCTGTCCGGTGAAATACGAGGCCTCGTCGCTGGCGAGGAACAGCGCGGTGTGCGCCACCTCGACCGGCTCGCCCATGCGCAGCAGCGGGATCGCCGCGGTGATCGTCTTCGCGTACTCGGGGTCGAGGTCGGCCATCATGCGGGTGTTGGTCGCGCCGGGGCAGATCGCGTTGACGCGGATGCCGCGCCCGCCGAGCTCGCGTGCCAGGCACTTGGTGAAACCGAGCACGGCGGCCTTGGACGCGCAGTAGTGCACCGCGCCGGTGCCGTTCAGCCCGGAGGTGCTGGCGATGTTGATGATCGAGCCGCGCGCGCCACTTTTGATCATGAGGCGGGTGGCCTCGCGGCTGTTGTAGAACACACCGTTGATGTTGATGTCCATCACGCGCTGCCAGCCGTCGTCCTGCATGTCGACGATGTGGTCGAGGTGCACGCTGGGCGCCTCGCCGCGCGCGAGCTGCGCGTTCAGTTCGCCCAGGCGCTGGTAGAACTTGTCGTAGCCGTCGTTCGGCGCGGTTCCCACGCCCGCGTTGTTGACCAGCACGTCGAGGCGCCCGTAGCGCGCCTCGACCTCGGCGTAGACCCGCGCGACCTGTGCGCTGTCGGACACGTCGGCGGTCAGCGCGCAGCAGTCACCGCGCGCGTTGATGCGGCTCAGGGTCTCGTTCACGTCGCCCGGCGTGAGGTCGACCGCGACCACCGCCGCGCCCTCGCGCGCGAACACCTCCGCCATCGCCCGGCCCATGCCCAAGCCGGCCCCCGTGATCAACGCCACCTTGCCCTGCAGTCGCATCGCGCGCCCCTCCGGTTGTCTTTTTGCAGCAGCCGCGAACTATAACCAGCCGCAGGCGGCAGCGGAAGCGCGCATCCGACCGGGGGGAATCGACGTCAGGGTTCGCCGGCGGTGCTCAGCCGAGCAGGCGCTCGATCTCGGCGACCGTCTGCGCCGGGTCCGGCCCGACGTGGACGCCCCGCATGCCGAGCGCGCACGCCGCCTCGACGTTCGCCGGGTGGTCGTCGAGGAACACGCAGGCCGCGGGCTGCACGTCGCCGAGTTCGGCGAGCGCAATCTGGAAGATGCGCCGGTCGGGTTTGCGCACCCCGACGTGGCTGGAATCGACCACGAACTCGAACAGCTCCGCCACCGGGATCAGCGTGCGCCA
>CAUJIL010000148.1 GCA_963204845.1 Pseudomonadota bacterium
AGCCCATGGCTTCACCTCCTCTCGTGATGACGGGTCGGGCGTGGCGTTCGCGGACGCCGTGCGTGATCCCTGGCCGATGATAGGGATCCGCGCTGCCCGCTGTCACCCAGCTAATACCGGATAGCCCAATCTGGGCAGTCCGGCCGTCCGCATCGGACTGCGCTCCCTAGACTCGGATGCAGGTGAGCGGCTGGGTGCCCTTGCCACCAGATTCGCGGAGACCAATCATGAAAGCGATTTCCACCGATCAACCGCTTGCGAGCCTGCTCGATCCCGCGGCCGCGCCGTGGAGCGCGGTGGCGGCCACGGTCGTCGCGCTCGACGGCACCCCGCTCGCGATGCAACCCACCGCCGCGGTGCGCAACAGCTGGCGCGACCGCCCGATCGGCGCGGTGCGTTCGGTCGAGGTGCGCGCGCTGCAGAGTGCCGACGCACTGGCCTTCCACCTGCGCTGGGCCGACGACTCGGCCAACCGTGACCACGGCGACAACACCGTGTTTCCCGATGCCGCCGCGATCGCGTTGCCGCTGCACGCCGATGCGCCGCTGATCACGATGGGCGCGCCCGGAACGCCGCTGACGGCGTGGTTCTGGCGCGCCGACAGCGGCAACCAGGGCTTCGAGGTGCGCGCCGAGGGACCGGGCAGCACGCGCATCACCGGCCGCTCGGTGCAGGCCAACGCGCTCTGGAGCGACGGCGTGTGGCAGCTCGTGCTCGCGCGCTCGCTCGCCGGGGAGGGCACCGTCGACAGCATCGCGCTGGCGAGCGGGCAGGCGAGCCGCTTCGGCGTCGCGGTTTGGGAAGGCGGTCGCGGCGAACGCGGCGGGCTGAAGGCCTTCTCGGGCGACTGGCGCGAACTGCTGCTCGCGTAGCGGATGGGCCGGTCGCGGTAGCGGTACGTTCAGGACAGGAGAGGGGAGAGACGCAATGCCCGGGATCAAGCGCCAGATGGCCATGGTCATGGACCTCAACAAGTGCATCGGATGCCAGACCTGCACCGTGGCGTGCAAGACCTTGTGGACCGCGAGCGAAGGCATGGAGCACATGTTCTTCAACACCGTGAACACCCAGCCCGGCGAAGGAACGCCGCGCGGCTGGGAGGCAATGGGCGGGGGCTTCCCCGGCGGCGAGGCGCAGCTCGGCAAGCTGCCGGCGATCGGCGAGTTCGGCGACGCGTGGAAGTACAACCATGAGGAAGTGTTCTACGGCGGCAAGGGCCAGGACGTGCACCTCGGCGTGCAGGGCGAGGCGCCGAAATGGGGGCCGAACTGGGACGAGGACCAGGGCGGCGGCGAGTTTCCCAACAGTTTCTTCTTCTACCTGCCGCGGCTGTGCAACCACTGCACGCACCCGGCGTGCAAGGAAGCGTGTCCGCGCGGCGCGATCGAGAAACGCGAGGCCGACGGCGTGGTGGTGGTGAACGAGGACCGCTGCCGTGGCTACCGCCACTGCATGGAAGCCTGCCCGTACAAGAAGATCTACTTCAACCACGTGAGCCAGGTGTCGCAGAAGTGCATCTTCTGCTTCCCGCGGCTGGAGCAGGGCGTGGCGCCGGCCTGCGCGCGTCAGTGCCCGGGGCGGGTGCGTTTCGTCGGCTACCGCGACGACCAGGACGCGCCGATCTGGAAGCTGGTCGACAAGTGGAAGGTGGCGCTGCCGCTGCATCCGGAGTTCGGTACCGAGCCGAACGTGTTCTACGTGCCGCCCAGCGCACCGGCGCGCTTCGACGCCGACGGACGCATCGACGAGTCGAAGCCGCGCATCCCCGACGAGTATCTGGTATCGCTGTTCGGCGAGCGCGTGCTCGAGGCGCTGCAGACGCTTGCCGATGAGCGCGCGAAGGCAGCCCGCGGCGAGCGTTCGGAGCTGATGGACCTGCTGATCGCCTACCGCTGGCAGGACATGTTCGGTGGTTTCGATCGCGATCCGCAGACGATCAAGTGGGTCGAGGCCTGAGGGTTCTGCACGGGGTCCGCAACGGTCGGTCGGTAGGAGAGTCGCACCATGCCCATCTCACGTCGTAGTTTCATCATCGGCTCCACCGCGGTCGCCGCGGCCGGTGGCCTGGTCCTGTACAACCTGCGCCCGCGCACGCCGGCGAAGCCGGTGTTCCAGCCGGCGCCGTCGGTGGCGGCGCAGCGCGTGCGCTACAACGACTTCTCCGACATCTGGCGCGAGAAATGGACCTGGGACAAGGTCGTCAAGGGAACCCACACGCGCGCCAACTGCATCTCCGCGTGCTCGTGGGACGTGTACGTGAAGGACGGCATCGCGTGGCGCGAGGAACAGGCCGCGATCTACGCGCCGCACCGGCCCGACGTGCCCGACTTCAACCCGCGCGGCTGCCAGAAGGGCGCCTGCTACACGCAGCTGCAGCTCGCCGAGTCGCGCGTCACGCATCCGCTCAAACGCGTGGGCGAGCGCGGCGAGGGCAAATGGAAGCGCGTGTCGTGGGACGAGGCGTTGACCGACATCGCCGATCGCATCATCGACGCGGCGATCGAGCAGGGCACCGAGTCGGTGATCTTCGACGATGGCACGACCAACGCCGGCTACGGTCCCGAGTCGGCCGGTGACATGCGCTTCGCGCAGGCGCTGCAGACCACGCGCATCGACTCCTGGGCCGGCGTCAGCGACATGCCGATGGGCGCGGTGCAGACCTGGGGGCTGTACAACAGCGAGGGCACCGCCGACGACTGGTTTCTCTCGGACTACATCGTGGTGTGGGTCGGCAACCCCTCGTACACGCGCATCCCCGACATGCACTTCATGCACGAGGCGCGCTACCGCGGCGCGAAACTGGTGGTGATCGCGCCGGACTACAGCCCGAGCGCGATCCACTCCGACCTGTGGCTGAACGTGAAGCCCGAGACCGACGCCGCGCTCGGGCTCGCGTGCGCGCAGGTCATGATCGAGGAGAAACTGTTCAAGCCCGAGTACGTGCTCGAGCAGACCGACCTGCCGTTCCTGGTGCGCACCGACAACCAGCACTTCCTGCGCCAGTCCGACGTCGAGCGCGGCGGCGCGGACAATGCACTGTACCTGTGGGACGAGGTGCGCAACGCGATCGTCGTGGCGCCCGGTTGCGAGGGCGACGGCGACGAGGGCCGCAGCCTCGCACTGGGCGACATCCGCCCCGCGTTGTCGGGACGATTCGAGGTGAAGCTCGCCGACGGCTCGAGCGTGGAGGTCGAGACGGTGTTCGACAAGCTGCGCGCGCAGCTCGACGCCGCGTATCGCCCCGAACAGGCCGCCGCGATCACCGGCCTGCACCCGGACACGATCCGCACCTTCGCGCGCCAGATGGCGGCGGCGCGGCGCTCGATGATCTTCGCCTCGTGGGGCGCCTGCAAGCACTACCACAGCGATCTGTTCCAGCGCGCGATGATGCTGCTGATGGCGCTGACCGGCAACCAGGGCTACCAGGGCGGCGGCGTGCGCATCGCGGCCTGGTGGGGCATGGACGGACTGGACGCCATCGCCTCGCAGTCCGCGCTCACGATGATGGAAAAGCTGCAGATCATTCCGAAGGCGATCCGCGGGCTGACACCGCGCGACTACGAGAAGGTGTTCATGGGCATGAGCGAGCGCGAGTCGATCGTGCCGCTGATGGTGTTCCTGTACGTGCACGCCGGCTACCGCGAGATGTGGGACGAGCAGCACCTGCAGGACCCCGCGTTGCCGCGGCATCTGCGCGAGTACGTGCGCGAGTCGCTGGACCGCGGCTGGATGAAGGTGTATCCGCCCGAGGACCGCTCGCCGAAAGTCTACATCTTCACCGGCTGCAACCCGTTGCGCCGCTGGCCGGCCGCGCAGATCGCGCGCGAGAAGCTGTGGCCGAAGCTGGACCTCGTGGTGTCGGTGAACTTCCGCATGTCGACCTCGACGATGTACGCGGACTATGTGCTGCCGGTGGCGGGCTACTACGAGAAGTACGGCATCAAGTACGGCCAGACCTACGTGCCGTACATCATCTGCTCCGACAAGGCGACCGAGCCGCCGGGCGAGGCGAAGTCCGACTGGGAGACTTTCGGCCTGCTCAGCAAGTACGTCGCGGAGCGCGCGAAGGCGCGTGGCGTCTCCGAGGTGCGCGGCTTCCACGACGAGCCGCTCGACCTGCGCACCGTCTACGACCGCCACACGCAGAACGGCAAGTCCGATCCCACCGATCCCGAGGATCCCGTCAAGCTGATGGACGCGATCTTCGCCAACAGCCCCAGCGTGGGCGCGAACAGCGGCCGCGAGGCGCTCGACATGGGCGCGGTGCCGGTGATCGGCACCGGCCGGCCGTCGCTGATCTACCAGAACTACAGCGAGTACGACAACGACGACACGCATTGGCCGCACCGTGACTTCGTCGAGAAGAAGGTCGCGTGGCCCACGCTGACGGGGCGCCAGCAGTTCTACCTCGATCATCCGTGGTATCTGGAGGGTGGCGAGTCGCTGCCGGTGCACAAGGATCCGCCGCTGGCGAGCAGCGAGTTCCCGCTGCGCGTCTACGGTGGCCACAACCGCTGGAGCATCCACGCGATCTGGCGCGACCTGAAGCTGATGCTGCAACTCGAGCGCGGGCAGCCGGTGTGCTTCATGAACCCGCGCGACTGCGAGCCGCGCGGCATCGCCGACGGCGACATGGTGCGCGTGCACAACAACCGCGGCGAGTTCGAGTGCATGGTCAAGGTCGCCGCGGCGACCGCGCCCGGCGAGGTGATCGTCTACCACGCGTGGGAGCCGTACCAGTTCAAGCAGTGGAAGGGGCCCACCGAGCCGATCGAGGCGCCGTGGAAGGCGCTGCATCTGGCCGGCGGCTACAGCCAGCTGCACTACCGCATGTTCTACGGCGCCCCCAGCCACGTGCCGCGCGGCGCCGCGGTGGAGGTCACCAGGGCATGAACGCGGCGATCGACGGCCAGCGCCTGGCCGAGGGTGCGCGGCGGCGGGCGGAAGCGTGGGGACTGCTCGCCGCCGCGCTCGAGTACCCGGACGAGGAGTTGATCGCGCTGGTGCGCGACGGCGCGTTGATGCGTCGCGCGCGCGAGCTGATCGGCACCCTGGATCCGACCCTGGACGCGACGCTCGCGTGGTCCGCGCTGGCCGAGGTGCCGCCCGCCGACGGGCTGGCGATCGAATACTCGCGCCTGTTCGACGCCATCGGTCCCGGCGGCCCCGCCTGCCCGCTGCACAGCGGCGTGCTGCTCGGCGAGGACGGGCGCATGAAGCTGCTCGAGGAACTGGTGCGTTTCTACAATTACTTCGGGCTCACCGCGGCCGGCGCGCCCGGCAACGAGTTTCCGGACCACGTGCTGGCGCAGCTGGATTTCCTGCAGTTCCTGAACCGCTGCGAGGCCGAGTGCCTGCGCGAGGGTGGCGAGGGCGCCGACGACTACCGCCGCGCCCGCGCCGATTTCCAGCGCCGCCACCCCGCGCGCTGGTCGGCCGACCTGATCGAGCGCCTCGAGCGCCACCACGCGCACCCGTACTACCTCACCATCGCGCGCCTCATCCACCACCTGGCCACGTAGGTTCGGCCTGTGGCCGAACAATTCATGTCCGGGCACAGCCCGGACCTACGCGACCGTGTCCGGTCACAAATCGGACCGTGCCGTCCGCACACGCCGTTGATGCACCGGCCGGACGCGGCGACGAAGCGTAGGTTCGGCCTGTGGCCGAACATTTGGCGCCGAACAAATGTCTTCGTAGGTTCGGCCTTTGGCCGAACATTCGTCGGGTGCCGCGCAAACATGTCCGGGCACAGCCCGGACCTACCGTTTCAGCAGGGCGCTGAGGGATTCGGCAATCGGCAGCAGGTTCTCGAGCGTCGAGCGGGTCAGGCGCTGGAAGTGGTCGGCGGCCTTCTGGGTGACGTAGAGGTGCCCGCGCTCGTCCTGCTCGATGAAGCCGAGTTCGCACAGCGTCTTCACGCGCCGGCGCACGGTCTCGCGCGGGATGCCGGTCGCGTTGGCGATCGACAGTGCGTTGCACGGGCGCAGCAGCCGCCGCTGCAGTTCGGGGTCGTTCAGCGCCGATTCCGGCAGCTCGGGTTCGCCGCGGCTGAAGAACTGCCCGAGGTTGCGGGTCGCAATCTCGCCGAGCACCAGCGTCAGCAGCATGTCACCGCCGAACTCGCGGTAGGTCTCGCGCATCGTGGGCACGATGAAGCGCGACAACATGTACGAAAGTTGATAGTAATGTTCCGAGAATTCGGTATCGTCGATCTTCAAGTCACGCGTCCTCTGCCGGGCCGCCGATCCGCGCGGGCCGCGGGATCATAGCGAAGCCCCGACGGGCTGTCGACGCGCTGACCCGGCCGCGAAATGACGGTTCCGTAAGCCCGATGCGACGACAGGAATGCATGAGGTGGCGATGACGACGGCATGGAAGGAGCAACTCGAGGACGCCTCCGAGGCGTGGCGGCGCTGGTGTCGCGCGGTGGAGAGCGTGGGGTTGCAGGCGTTGCAGGCCACGATCACGCACGACGAGACCGACCTCGCGGAAGGCCTGCGTCACATGGGGCGCATGGCGCGGCTGGTGCTGCAGGTGAGCACCGAGAACCGCGATGCGCTGCACCCCTACCTGTGGCGCTCGCTGGGGCCGGACCTGAAGATGGGCGGCGACAACCCGCAGGGCCTCTACCTCGCGGCGCCGATCAACGGTGAGGACACCTTCCGCGTGAGCGGCACGCGCGGCTCGGCGCGCTGGCTGTCGTTCCTGACCGGACGCACGCCGGCCGCGGTCGCCGCCGGCCAGTCGGCGTGGGGCGCCGCGCTGTTCTCGCCGGACCTGGACGTCGACGATGACGGACGCTTCGAGATCACCATCGCCCCGACCCCGCAGCCCGGCAACTGGCTGCGCAGCGATCCCCACAGCGCCACGCTGATGATCCGCCAGTTCTTCGGCACGCCCGAGGACGTGCGCCCGATGGACCTCACGATCCGCAACCTCACGCGCGGCAACGCGCCACTCGCCCCGTTGACACTCGATGCCGCGATCGCCGGCATCGACGCCGCCGCCGCCATGTTTGGCGCCATGGTGCCGATGATGCAGTCCGAGCTGATCGGCAAGGCCGGCTCGAAGAACCAGTTCAAGACCGACATCGGTGATCCGACCTCGCGCTCCGGCGGCGTGCCGGGCGGCAACGCGGTCACGGCGCGCTGGGCGCTCGAGCCCGGTCAGGCGCTGCTGGTCGAAGTGATGCCACCCACGCCGTGCGCGTACTGGGACGTGCAGGTGGGCAACGGCTGGTACGAGTCCTTCGATTACCGCAACCACTTCAGCGGGCTGACCTGCGAGCAGGCGCACCTGGGCGGCGACGGGGCGCTGGTGCTGGTGGTGGCCGGGCAGGACCCCGGCACGGTGAACTGGCTGGAGACGGCGCATCACCGCGAGGGCCACATCGCGATCCGCTGGCAGCTCAGCGACGGCA
>CAUJIL010000149.1 GCA_963204845.1 Pseudomonadota bacterium
CGGCGCCGCCGCGTCCTGCCCGAACGCCGGTGCCAGCTGCTGGTGATCCGCGACGCCGACGGCGCGGTGCTGCTCGAAAAGCGTCCGCCGAGCGGCATCTGGGGCGGACTGTGGAGCTTCCCCGAGATCCCCGCGCACGAGGACGCCGCACTCGCCTGCGACCGCATCGTGCGCGTGGCGCCGCTCGACACGCGGCGTGGCAGCGCGTTCCGCCACACCTTCAGCCACTTCCGCCTCGAGGCGACGCCAGTGTTCCTCGAGGTCCCCGCGGTGCCCGCGCACGTGCTGGCGGACGACCGCCTGATCTGGTACAAGCCGGGCAGCGGAAACCTCGGCTTCGCCGCGCCGGTCAAGCGCCTGCTCGACGCGCTGCACGAAGCCCCCGATGCGATTTCCTGGAGCGACCGATGAGCCGTAGCGTGTTCTGCCGCAAGTACCAGCGCGAGATGGAAGGCCTCGCGCAGCCCCCGTTCCCGGGGCCGCGCGGCCAGCAGGTGTTCGACACGGTGTCGCGCCAGGCCTGGCAGGAGTGGCTGGCGCACCAGACGATGCTGGTCAACGAGCGGCGCCTCAACCTGATGGACCGCGGCACCCGCGCCTTCCTCGAGGAGGAAATGCAGAAATTCTTCGACAACCAGGACGTCGCGCGCGCCGAGGGCTACGTGCCGCCCGCGCCGCCCCCGCAAGGCTGATATGCACGAACGCGTTCCTTGACGCCCGCCGCGGCCAGCGGGTTAAATACGCGCCTCTTCCGCTGCCCAGATAGCTCAGTTGGTAGAGCAGAGGATTGAAAATCCTCGTGTCGCTGGTTCGATTCCGGCTCTGGGCACCACCATCCCGCACCTCCGAACCCCAACCCGCATGCCCCGCGATCGCGGTGCATGCACCATACGGTGCAGAATGTTTCCGTAGATCCGGGCTGCGCCCGGACATTCATAATGTTCGGCCACAGGCCGAACCTACGCGGACATTCGTTCGGCCGCAGCGCGGAACCAACGAGGAGAATCGCATGAGCTACGAGAAACCGTTGCACGAACTCAGCAGGCCGGACTGGATCTCCGAGGCGGACTGGCAGGCGACGCTGGCGAAGGTCGGCTCGCTGGAGCGCATCCGCGCCGATGCGCGCGCGCACGTCGAGACCTACCTGGCCACCAACGGCGAGCAGGGATACCGCCAGGAACTCGCGCCGCTGCCCTGCCTGCTGATCACGACGATCGGCCACCGCAGCGGCAAGCCGGCCATCACAGCACTCAACTTCCTGCTGCGGGAGCAGAAGTACTACGTCGTCGGATCGCTTGCCGGCAGTGGAACCGATCCCGCGTGGGCGAGGAACCTGCAGAGCAACCCGCAGGCGTGGGTGCAGGTGAAGGACAGCAGGTGGGAGGCCGAGGTGCACCGGCTCAGCGACGCGGAGCGCGCGGCGATCTGGCCCACGCTGGTGCAGGCCATGCCGCTGTGGGAGGTATTCCAGCAGCGTACCGACCGGCCGTTCCCGGTCTTCGCCCTGGCGCGGAAAACACGCTAGCGCCGGCACGGATCGCGACGCCGCGGCCCGGTGCGTGTACGCTGCCGCCATGGATGCGAACGAGGACGAACTGCGGGACCTGCTCGACGAGCAGGCGATCCGGAAGGTGGTGCTGCGCTACTGTCGCGGCATCGACCGGCTGGACCGCGAACTGGTCCGGAACTGCTACCACGATGATGCGACGGACGAGCACGGCAGTTTCGCGGGCAGCGCGGACGACTTCGTGGACTGGGCCTTCCGCATCGCGGCGCGCTACGACCTGACGATGCACTTCGCGGGCAATCTCCTGGTGGAACTGGGCACGCCGGGTCGCGACGGTCATCGCGCGGCGCGCGCCGAGACCTACGGCATCGCACACCACCGCCGCAGCGCCGGCCCACCGGAGCTCAATCTGCTGGTGGGCTTTCGCTACGTGGACCGCTTCGAACGACGCGACGACGGCGTGTGGCGCATCGCGCGGCGCGTGTGCACCACGGAGTGGGTGCGCCGCGACGACGAATCCGCGTGGTGGCCGATTCCGCCCGGAATGCGCACGGGGCGTCGCGACCGCACGGATCCGGTCTACGATCCGATCGACTGATCCGGGGCGAAGGCACTCCAGGCGGCAAACGCCTGTTCGATGGGGAACCTGCTCCACCCGGGCCGCACCCGGTCGGCCTGCGCCGCGCGCATCAATGCATTTCGCCCCGACCGCTACGGATCGATCCCCGCGCACCCCGGATGACCGACGGTGCGTATCCCGTCCAGCACTTGAACGCGCGCGAGAACGTCAGGGTGTCGCTGAACCCCAGTCGCAGCGCGATCTCGCCCAGCGGCAACGTGCGATCGTCGAGCAGGTCGAGCGCGAGTTCGTGGCGGCAACGCTCCTTCAATTGCCTGACCGAGGTGCCCTCGTCACCGAGGCGGCGTTTCAGCGTCGCGACGCTGATCCCCAGTTGGCGCGCGATCCGTGTCGTATCGGGCAGCCCGCTGCGATGCGCGAGCGCCGTGGCGAGAATCTTGCGCACCCAGGCCGATGCGGGCATCACACCCGAGCGCCCGGCGGCGAGATCGAACGGAAACGCACCGAGCAGTTCGTCGAGTTCGGCCGGGCTGCGCACGATCGGCAGCGTCAGGTAGCGCGCGGGAAAACGGAGAATGTTATCCTCCGCCGCGTATTCCACGGGCCACGGCAGCTGCCACGACACCAGGTCCTCGTCCAGCACCGGACCGTGGCAGACCTTGACGGTCAGCGGGGTCAGGTCCTTGCCGACCAGCCAGCCGAACAGGCGAGCGAAGCTCGACAACCCGTTCAACACGTTGTAGATCATGTGAACATCGCACGGCACATAGGCCGTGCGCATGCGGAACTCGACATACGCGCCCACCGTACGCAGCGAGAAGTCGCCGACCGTGCCGTCGAATAGCCTGTAGAAGGCCACGGCACGATCGATCGCCTGACCCAGCGTGGCGCTGCCGATCATGCAGTAGTACAGCATGCGAAATTCGTCCGGCCCCATCGCCCGGCGTCCGGCGCGTTTCGCATCACAACATTCGAGCGCACAGAGGCAGTCGCGGTAGATCGCGACGAACCGATCGCGGGAAATTTCCGCATGCCCCTTCAGGTCGCGCTCGGTGAGACCAGCGTGGCGAAGAATCTCGCTCGCATCACCTCCGACATGGTGCACGCTGCGCAGCACCTGCTCGAGCAGGCGCGCGGGCGGCGTGAACGAGGGTGCGACTGCTCGTCGGCTCATGGGCGGCGTGCCATCGGGAGGCTTTGCCCATTCTACCCCACCCGCCAGCGCGCCATTGACGTACGCGCCTTCGTCGCCGGCTCCGCTCGCGACGCCCTCGGCGTTCCTCAGAAGCTCATCTTGACATCCACACCGTAGCGGCGCGGCTCCAGCCAGTACTTGCCGCCGAACCCGAGCCCGCCGAAATCGATGCCGTCGCCGACGTTGTTGTGGTCGGTCAGGTTGTCGCCCCACACGCCCACTTCCCACGAGCCCTGGTCACCGAGCCGCATTTCCGAGAGCGCGATGCGTGCGCTGAGGTTCTTGCGACCGGGATCGCTGATCTGCTCGTTGAACGTCGTCTCCCAGTCGAGCGGGAACATGTAGCGTCGCGAGCTCTGCGCGTAATCCACGCGGACGCTCAATTCCCCGAACGACAGCGGCGCGAAGACGTATTCGGCGCCCACGTTCCAGTTGTGCCGCGTCACCTGCGGGAAACGGGCCTCGTCCGCCACGTCGCTAAGCTCGTTGGTGAGCGGATTGCGATAGATGTATTCGTCGTACTCGGGGTTCGTGTATCCCCACGAGCCGGTCAGCGTCAGTGCGTCGGTGACCACGGCGGCGAGTTCGAGTTCGAAACCCTCGAACGTGGCCTTGCCTGCGTTGACGATCACCGAACTGGACCCCGCGGCATCGGCCAGGAACTGCGAGATCTGCAGGTCTTCATAGACGGTGTGGTAGAGCGCGAGGTTCGCGCGCACGCGCTTGTCCAGCCACTCCGTCTTGAGCCCCGCCTCGTAGGCCGTTGCTTCCTCGGGATCGAAGCTCGCCGCCACCGCCGCGCGTGGCGAGAAGCCGCCGGCCTTGTAGCCGGTGGAGACGCGCGCGTAAGCCATCACGTCGTCCGACCACTGGTAGTTGGCCGACAACAGCCACGAGAAATTGCTGTAATCCTCGCTCGGTTCGCCCGCGAACGCGAGCGAGCGGAAACTCTTCTCGTCCTTCGTGTAGCGCCCGCCCGCCGAGAACTCGAGCTTGTCGTCCAGCAGCATCGGCCGGTAGCTCACCTGACCGAACACCGCCTTCGAGGTCGTTTCGCCGCCGAAGGCGGAAACCGGGCTCAGGTTCAGGCCTGCCATGCCACCCGGCAGCACGAAGGTGAGCCGCTGCTGGTTGTACTCATCGGCTTCCTCCTCGAAATAGAACACGCCGCCGACGTACTTCCAGCGTTCGGTGCTGCCGAGGATCTGCAATTCCTGCGAATACTGGTCCTGCTCCTGCGGGGCGTTGTTGCAGTTGTAGGGTCCGTTCAGGTCCTCGATGCCCACCGGCGCATACGTCACGGGATCGAGCACGAAACCGCGCATGACGCCGCTGCCGGTCAGGCTGCAGATCGTGTCCTGCTCGAAATAGCGATACGCGGAGATGGACTTGATGGCCAGCGCCTCGCTAATGTCGTACTGCAACGTGAGTGCGCTGCCGAAGACCTCGCCCTCGCTGTTGAAGCGTCCGTCGAACGGCGCCTGCTGGCCGCGCTCGAGCCTCTTGCCGGTGACCACGAACGGCGCGCCGCCGAAGGCGGGCGACTGGCCGTAGTAGTTACGGACGTCGGGCGTCGCGGCGACCATCTGGAAGAACACCGGCGAGCCTTTGCGTTCGCCGTAGTCGAGCACCAAATCGGCGGCGAACCGCTCGCCGAAATCACCGTGCACGCCGAGCCAGATCGAGTCGTTGTCCAGGGAACCCGGATCGTCCTTGTCGCTCGCGAGCTTGTTGTCGAAATACCCGTCGCGCTCGCGGTGCAGGTAGGCCACGGTTGCCTTGATCCCGGAGTCGCCGAGCGGTCCGGTGTCGATGCGCGCGCGCGTGTACCAGTCGTCGTAGCTGCCGTAGCCGGCCTTGGCCTCGACGCCGAACGCGTCCGCCGGCTTCTTGCTCACGAGTTGGACCGCGCCACCGGTGGTGTTGCGTCCGAACAGCGTGCCCTGCGGACCGCGCAGCACCTCGATGCGCTCGACGTCGACCAGGTCGAAGATCGCCCCCGCGGTGCGTGCGATGTAGACACCGTCCAGATAGATGCCGACCCCGGCCTCGGCATTGGCCGCCGGTTCGGTCTGGCCGATGCCCCGGATGAAGATCGCCGCGGCGTTCAGACTGCTGGTCTGCTGGATGATCGTCAGGTTCGGCGCCAGCTGGCCGAGCTTGGTCACATCCTGCACGTTCAGCTTGTCGAGCAGGTTGCCCGACAGGGCGGTCACCGCCACCGGGATCTGCTGCAGCGACTCCTCCTGGCGGCGCGCCGTTACCGTGATCTCCTCGAGCTGCGCCGCAGCAGGCGATGCGGGTTCCTGGGCACGGGACGGCGGAACCACGCACATGGCGGTCGCGACGGCAGCGCTGCTGACGAGCTTCGAAAGGGTACGTACCTCGATCATCGCGAGTATGCCTCCTGGGCGTTCGAATCGAATAATAGTTGTGCACGGTGGGATGCGAGCACTTCGGATACTGGAACCGGAACCGGCACATCGCAATGGCAGAATGGCTCACGGAGCGGACCAATCGGCTCAATCCCGGACACCCGGGCAGACGGCGTACGTGCATTGATGCAGAATGCGTCTGCACCCCGTGTCGATCACTGATCGCGGACCAGACGCCATGCCGGCTGCCCGTCCATGAACGCACCGAACGCACCCGCTGCCACCATCGACCGCGACCGCCAGCGCGCGCTGGCGCGGGCGTTGCGCACCGTGCTGCCTGGTCGCGGCCTGCTGTATCGCGAGGAAGATACGCGGCCCTACGAGTGCGACGCACTGACCCTGCACCGGCGCCTGCCGATGCTCGTGGCGCTACCGGAAACCGCGGAACAGCTACGCCGCGTGCTGCGCATCTGCCACGAGCGCGGCGTGCCGGTGGTGCCGCGCGGCGCCGGCACCGGCCTGTCCGGCGGCTGCACGCCCCTGCCCGACGGCGTGCTGCTGTCCACGGCGAAGCTGAACCGCGTGCTGCGCGTCGATCCGCTGGCGCGCACCGCCACCGTGGAGCCGGGTGTGCGCAACCTCGCGATCTCCGAGGCGGCCGCGCCGCACGGGCTCCACTACGCGCCGGATCCGTCCAGCCAGATCGCCTGCACCATCGCCGGCAACGTCGCGGAGAACGCCGGCGGGGTGCACTGCCTCAAGTACGGCCTGACCGTGCACAACGTGCTGCGCGTGCGCGGCCTCACGATGGACGGAGAAGCCGTCGAGTTCGGCTCGGAAGCGCTCGATTCACCGGGACTGGACCTGCTGGCGCTGGTGATCGGTTCCGAGGGCATGCTGGCGGTGATCACCGAAGTCACCGTGAAGCTGCTGCCCACGCCGCAGTTCGCGCGCTGCGCGATGGCGAGTTTCGGCGACGTGGTCACCGCCGGTCACGCGGTGGCGGCGATCATCGGCGCCGGGCTGATTCCGGCGGGTCTGGAAATGATGGACCAGAGCGCCACGCGCATGGTCGAGCCGTTCGTGCACGCGGGCTACGATCTGGACGCCGCGGCGATCCTGCTGGTCGAGGCCGATGGCACGCCGGAGGAGGTCGCGGAGCAGATCGCGCAGGTCACAGCCGTGCTGCGCAGGGCCGGCGCCACCCGCGTGGCGGTGTCGGCGTCCGAGGCCGAGCGCCTGCGCTTCTGGGCCGGCCGCAAGGCGGCATTTCCGTCGGCCGGACGCGTGTCGCCCGCCTATTACTGCATGGACGGCACGATCCCGCGCAAGCGCCTGGGCGAGATGCTGCTCGCGATCCAGGAAATGGAACACACCTACGGTCTGCGCTGCCCCAACGTGTTCCACGCCGGCGACGGGAACCTGCACCCGTTGATCCTCTTCGACGACAACGATCCGGAGCAGGTCGCGCGCGCCGAGGCCTTCGGCGTGGAAATCCTGGAACTCAGCGTGGCGCTCGGCGGCACGATCACCGGCGAGCACGGCGTGGGGCTCGAGAAGATCACGCAGATGTGCGCCCAGTTCACGCCGCAGGAGCTCGACTGCTTGCGCGCCGTCAAGCGCGCCTTCGATCCCTCCGGGCTGCTCAACCCCGACAAGGTGATCCCGTCGCTGCATCGCTGCGCCGAATACGGCCGCATGAAGGTGGTCGGCGGCAAGCTGCCATTTCCGGAGCTGGAGCGCTTCTGATGGACGCCACCCTCCGGGAACTCCAGCAGCACATCACCGAAGCGATGCACGCCGGGACGCCGCTCCTGATCCGCGCCGGCGGCAGCAAGGACTTCTACGGCAACGCGGGCGCGGGCGAGTTGCTGGACCCGCGCGCCCACGCCGGCATCGTGGCCTACGAACCGACCGAACTGGTGGTCACCGCGCGCGCCGGCACGCCGCTGGCGGAACTCGAGGCGGTGCTCGCCGCGAGCGGGCAGATGCTGGCGTTCGAGCCACCGCAGTTCGGCGCCACGGCGACCGTGGGCGGGTGCGTGGCGGCCGGCCTGTCCGGGCCGCGCCGCGCGGCGGCCGGTGCGCTGCGCGATTTCGTGCTCGGCGCGACGCTGCTGTCGGGCCGGGCGGAAGTGCTGGCCTTCGGCGGCACCGTGATGAAGAACGTCGCCGGCTACGATGTCTCGCGACTGCTCGCCGGCAGCCTCGGCGTGCTCGGCGTGATCCTCGAGGTGTCGCTGAAGGTGGTGCCGAAGCCGACGCAGGAAGCGAGCGTGCGTTTCGCGCTGGACGAGACCGCTGCACTGCGGCGCCTGAACGAATGGGGCGCGCAGCCGCTGCCGATCTCGGCGACCGCGTGGCAGGGCACGGGAACCCCCGGCGCGGGCATCCTGCACCTGCGCCTGTCCGGCGCGCCGAAGGCGATCGAAGCGGCGTGCGCGCGGCTCGGTGGCGAGCGTCTCGACGACCGGTCGGCGGCGGCGCTGTGGCGCGGCCTGCGCGAGCACACCGATCCGTACTTCGCCACCGACCAACCGCTGTGGCGGCTGGGGCTGCCGTCGACCGCAGCACCCGTGAACCTCGGCGGCGCGCAACTGATCGAATGGGGCGGTGCGCAGCGCTGGCTGCGCACCGAAGCGCCAGCGCGGGAGATTCGCGCGCGGGCGCAAGCGCTCGGTGGCCACGCCACGCTGTTCCGCGGTGGCGAGCGCGAAGACGGCGCGTTCACGCCGCTCACCGCGCCGGTCGCGGCGATCCATCGGCGACTGAAAGCCGCATTCGATCCCGCCGGCATCCTGAACCCGGGCCGCCTGTACCCGGATCTGTGACGATGCAGACGCAACTGGCCGATTTCCTCGAGGACACGCCTGCGGGCCGGGAAGCCGCCGCGATCGTGGGTAACTGCGTGCACTGCGGTTTCTGCACCGCAACGTGTCCGACCTACCAGCTGCTGGGCGACGAGCTCGACGGACCGCGCGGGCGCATCTACCTGATCAAGCAGGTGCTCGAAGGCGCGACGCCCACCGCGGCCACCCAACTGCATCTGGATCGCTGCCTGGGTTGCCTCGGTTGCGAAACCACCTGTCCTTCGGGCGTGCAGTACGGGCGGCTGCTCGACATCGCGCGGCCGCTGGTCGCACAGCGGGTGCAGCGCCCCGCCACGCAGTCGCTGCTGCGCCGCACGCTGCGCGCGGGCCTGCTCGGCCGCGCCTTCGCACCGGCGCTGCGGCTCGCGCAGGCGCTGCGGCCGCTGTTGCCGGCGACGCTGCGCGAGCAGGTGCCGGCAACGCAGGACTCCGGCGCGTGGCCGACCCGCGTGCATCCGCGCCGGATGCTGCTGCTGGCCGGCTGCGTGCAGCCCGCGATGCTGCCGAACATCGACGCGGCCACGGCGCGCGTCTTCGATGCGCTCGGGATCCAGCTTGTGGTGGAACCCCGGGCAGGCTGTTGCGGCGCCCTGCCCCGGCACCTCGACGATCCGGACGGCGCGCTGAACATGGCACGGCGCAACATCGACGCGTGGTGGCCGCAGCTCGAGGCGGGATGCGAGGCCATCGTGGTGAACGCCAGCGGCTGCGGCGCCCACGTTGCCGAGTATTCGTGGCTGCTGCGCCACGATGCCGCGTATGCGCATCGGGCCGAACGGGTGAGCGCGCTGGCCAGGGACCCGTGCGAGCTGCTGCCCGGCCTGTTGGCCGGACACCGCGGAGCCGCCGGTCGGCGCGGGCCGCGGGTGGCGTTTCACCCGCCCTGCTCGCTGCAGCACGGACGCAAGATCCGCGGCGTGGTGGAGTCCATGCTGGCAACGCTGGGGTGCGAGGTGCTGCCGTTCGCCGAGGCGCACCTGTGCTGCGGTGCGGCCGGCAGCTATTCGCTGACCCAGCCCGCGATCGCGCGTGCGCTACGCGAGCGCAAGCTCGGCCATCTGGAGCGGGTGGAGCCGGAGCTGATCCTGTCGGCGAACGTCGGCTGCATCGCGCACCTGCAGGGCGGCACCACGGTGCCGGTCATGCACTGGATCGAGTGGCTCGACCAGCGCCTGGCAGCGGATGCGTTCCCGTCCGGGCCGGGCCCGGACACGTTCGCGTAGGTCCGGGCTGTGCCCGGACATGAACTGTTCGGCCACAGGCCGAACCTACGCGGACATGCGTTCGGCCACAGGCCGAACCTACGGGGCGCGTGCGTCCCGGCGCCGGAGATCAACCGATCTCGCGCAGCGTCGCCAGTCCTTCCTGGTATTCCCAGTAGCCGCGCAGCGACTTCAGCTTGCCGGCGGCATCCACGCAGTACGTGAAGACGCCGTCGACGATCTGACGGTAGCGCTTGCCCCCGAAATCGAGCTCGATGGTCAGCTGCAACACGTTCGCGCACTCGTTGCCGGCGGCCGTGTACGACTGGCGGATGTCGATGTCGATGGTCGAGTTGGCGATGTTGTTGTTCCAGAACGCCTCGCGCGCGGCCGGCGTGGCGTGGCCCTTGCCCTCGGGGTCGAGGTCGGTTTTGCCGATCGGATCCTCGATGATGCCGTCCTCGGCGAACATGCCGAGCCAGGCAGCCTTGTCGTGGTTGCGGACGTATTCGCGCGATTTCAGCGACATCTGGTACGCGAGATTGTTCTGATCCATCGCCTTTGCTCTCCTCATTGGTTGGGCGCGGCCCCGGTCGGGGCCGGGTGGCCGTGGCGTCGCGTGGGCAGCGCATCGGCGCCGACTGCCGCATTGTAAGCACGTTCGCGCGCGCCGCGTCGCGTGAAGGCCCGGAACGGGGAGTGATGCCCCACAATTGTGGTATATTTGAGTTGCCTTTCAGCCCGGAGCGCATCACCATCGGCGCTCCCCAACCACCAGTGGACGATGCACCATGGCCTGCAACCACACCGACCCTTCCGCGATCTATCCCTTCGACGCCCGCGGCGTCGCCAAGCGTTTCCGCCACGCGGCGATCTTCGGCGCGCTGGATGCGCTGACGCCCGGCGAGACGATGCGTTTCTGCAACGACCACGACCCGCTGCCGCTGCTGCACCAGATCGACCAGCGCTACGGGCCGCACGTCGAGATCCAGTACCGCCAGCGTGTACCCGGCGAGATCGTGATCGACTTCATGCGCAAGTGAGCCGTGCGCGCGCGGGCGCCGCTCAGCGCGCGCGCCCGTCCCTTTCCCGGTCCTCGTCGTCGGCGCCCGCACCCAGGTAGCGGCGCACGTTCGCCAGCATTCCCGCGCTGACCCGCGCCAGCCGCGGCCGTTCGTCCTCGCGCCACGGAATCGCGCGGCAGGCCGCCATCGCCCGCAGCCCCAGCCGTGCGGTCAGGATGCCCGCACCGATGCCCTGCGCCGCCGCGGTCGAGAGCTTGCCGATCACGCCGGCTCCCGCCAGCTGCGTACCCACCTCGGCGGCCACCTCGGAGGCGCCGGCCAGCGCCATGTTGCGCACGATCACACGCAACAGCCGGACGCGGCCCCAGTAACCGGCGTCCACTCCGTAGGCACGCGCCACGTCCTCGGCCAGGCGCAGCTGGCGCCACAGCACGAACAGCATGTCGGCCAGCGGGAAACGGCTCAGCGCGATCATCACGCTCACGTCGCCGGCGTGCCTGATCACCTGTGCCAGCGCGCGTTCGTCCGCCTCGACCAGCACGGTCTGGCTGTAAAGCGCGAGCACCTCGCGGTCGTTGTGGGTGGCGCTGAGCGCGGCGCGCCAGCGCTGCAACGCCGCACTGCCGCTGTCACCGCTCAGCTCCGCGAGCCGGGTGCAGAACGCCACGCCTTCGCTGACGCCGTCGTGATCCAGCAGGAAATGCGCTCGCCGGTGCAGTTCGTCACGACCGCGCAGACGCCCGAGTGTGCGCCAGACACGCCACAGTGCGTTGCCGGCGGCACCGAGCAGCAGCACCAGCGCGAGCGACCAGCCGGCGCCGAGCAGCGGGTAGTCCTGCGCCAGCCGCCACAGTCCGAGCAGCGTCTGCGCGAGCAGCAGCAGCGCGACCAGCCCGATGCCGCCGATCAGCAGGCCGGAGCGGGCGCGGCGCGTGCCGGGGGGTGCCTCGGGCGTTGCTTGCGCAGGTTCCTCCGCCACCGGTTCGAGCGCGGTGCGCGTTGTTACGCGCGCGGGCTCGGCGAGCGCCTCGTCGATCGGCTCCAGCACCACGCGTCGATCCTCCATCGGTCCTCCCCGTGTGCTGCCTCAGTCGAGCCGGTCGCCGAGCAGGTACTCGAGCGCGGCATCGAGGCGGATGTGCGGCAGCGGGCGCCCCGCCTCGATCCGTGGCGGCCGGAAGCTGTCGAACGGTTCGCCGCGCTCGCGCCACCAACGCTCGTCGGGGATCGCATCCGGCACCTCGCCGGGGCGCACGAACAGCGCGCTGCCGTCGAGCGCGTGACCGCGCAGTCCGTTCAGCGTCCGGCCGCCGGCGCGCCCGGGCGCGATCTCGGTGGCCTGCACCGAGGCGATCGCCAGGCAGTTGGTGCTCACGCCCTCGAAGCGTGCCACCAGCTGCGAGTCACGCACCAGGTGCTGCAGCAGCGAGACCAGGTGCGCGTGCTGGTCCGGCGTGACGTGATCGGCCTTGCTGGCGACGAACAGCACGCGATCGATGCGCGGCGCGAACAGCCGCGACAACAGGTTGCCCTTGCCGTAGGCGAAGCTTTCCATGATGCGGTGCAGCGCGTGCTGCATGTCGCGGAAGCACTCCGGCCCGCGGTTCAGCGCGTGCAGGCAGTCGACGAGCACGATCTGGCGGTCGAAGCCCGCAAAGTGGCGGCGGTAGAAGCCGCGCACCAGGTGCTTCTTGTACTGCTCGTAGCGATGCTCGAGCACGCGGAACGTGCTGCCATCGGCGCACTGGTCCAACGGCATGGCCCACACCCACGGCACGAACTGCAGCATCGGCGCGCCCGCGTGCTCGCCGGGCAGCAGGAAGCGCCCCGGCTGCAGCAGGCTGAGGCCCAGCTGCTCGCGGCACGCGTGCAGATACGCCGTGTACGCGCGTGCCGCCGCGGCGGCCGGCTCCTCCGCGAACGGCGAGTCGGCCTTCGGTTGCCAGCTCGTCCACGGCGCCGCCAGGTCGCGGCGCCGCGAGCTCAGCGTCAGCGTCGCCGCGACCTGCGCGCTCCAGGCGCGGTAGTCCAGGCGCAGCAGCGGCAGGTCGAGCAGCCACTCGCCCGGGTAATCGACGATGTCGAGGTACAGCGTGCCCCTGGCGCGCGCAAAGCGCCCGACCGGGCGGTAGCGGATCTCGAGCCGCACCTCGGACACACCGCGCGTCGATTCCGGCCACGCCGGCGGGTCGCCGGACAGGCTCTCGAGCGCCGCGGCGTACGCGAACGACGGAATGTGCGCATTGGTCTGCGGCACGCGCCGCACCCCGAGCAGCCTGCCGCGGCGCTGCGCTTGCCACAGCGGCAGCCTGGAGTCGGCCGCGCAGGCGTTCTCGAGCTGGTTCACCAACGCGGTGATGAACGCGGTCTTGCCGCTCTGCGACAGTCCGGTCACCGCCAGTCGCAGCTGGCGGTCGAGCGCGCGGTCGAGCAACTCGCCGGCCAGGCTGCCGGCCGTTGCGAGGGTGTCGGCGATCGATGCCATCGGGTTTCCGCTTGCGGGGTCGGGTTCATCCTAGTGGCCGGGAGCGGTGCGGACAACGCGCGCCGGCAGCACACCTGTCCGGGCACAGCCCGGACCTACGCTACCGTGTCCGGCCTTCAATCGGACCGTGCCGCCCGCACACGCCGTTGATGCGCCGGCAGGTCGCGGCGACGATGCGTAGGTTCGGCCTGCGGCCGAACACATGTCCGGGCACAGCCCGGACCTACGGCCAGGGGGAGACCAGCACCTTGCAGTCGGGGGCGCTGCCTTCGTGCAGGGCGGAGAACTTCGCCGGCATCGCGTCGAAGCCGATCCGGTCGGTCACGATCGCACGCGGGCCGCGCTCGCCGGCGGCGAGCAGATCGACGATGTACTGGTAATCGGCGCGTTCGTAGCACATCGAGAACAGCAGCCGCACCTCCTTCATCAGCGGCACCACCGGTACGAAACTGTCCTGCCCGGAGCAGAATCCGAGCGAAACCACGGTGCCCAGCGGCTTCACGACGCCGAGCGCATCGGCGATCGCGCCCGGGACGCCGACCGCCTCGAACACCACGTCGGGCGCGCCGCCCAGCGCGTCGCACACCGCCTCGTGCGGGTTCGCGCAGTCCTGCTGCGCGATGAAATGCGTGGCACCGAGCGCGCGTGCGATCGGCTCGCGGCGCGCCGAGCGCGCCATCACCGCGATCGGGCCGGCGCCCAGGCGCCGCGCCCAGTAGGCCGTCAGCGCGCCGATCGGGCCGGCGCCGGTGACCAGCACGCGCGCGCCCACCGGCAGTTGCGCCTTGCGCACTCCCTGCAGCCCCACCGCGAGCGGTTCGATCAGCGCACCGTCGTCGTCGCCGACTTCCGGCGGCAGGCGCACGCATTCGCGGGCCCCGGCACGCGAGTACTGCGCGAAGCCCGAGATCACGTCGATGCGGCCCTCCGGACAATGGTGCGGTTGCCCGAGCAGGCAGTGCACGCAGTGGCCACAGCCTCTAAATGGCATCGGCGCCACGCGATCACCGAGGCGCAGCCAGTCGACCGCAGCGCCCACCGCCACCACCTCGCCGCAAAACTCGTGGCCGAGGATCGCGCCTTCGGGTGCCATCTCGCCCTCGCCATAGGCAGCGTGCAGGTCGCTGCCGCAGATCCCGACGCGATCGACGCGCAGCACCACCTCGTCGGCCTCGGGAACCGGGTCGGGCACCTCGTCGATCCGCAGCCCCAAGCGCTGCCCCTTGCTGACCGCCGCCTTCATGGTGTGTCCTCGTCCGTTGGTCGTGGCTGTGGATTCAGTCGCCCTGGCGCAACCCGTAGCGCTCCAGATACGGTGCGAAGCGCTCGTGCACCGCGGCGCGCGTCAGTCCGAACTGTTCCAGCGTGTATTCGTGGCGGCCGTGCTTGTGCTGCGCGTTGCCCGCGATCCATTCCTGCATCGCCGCCCGCGCGCTGTCCTCGAGCGCCAGCCCGAAATGTGCGTAGATACCTTCGACAACGTCCATCGGCGCACGCCGAAAGTCGGCGAAACGCACGTCGAGGAAACGCCCGGGGCGCGTGGCGCGCACCGCGTCGGCGCGCTCCGCGGACCAGGCCCAGAACTCGAGCTCGCGCGGGCCGATCAGCGTCGCGTCGACCTCGCGGGCGTGGAAGAAGCGCCGCGCCGGATGGATCACGCTGCACACCGAGGGAATGCTCGCAGCCGGGTCGCGGTGCGTCTGCACCACGCAGGCGTCGGGAAACACCTCGAACAGCGCATCGAGGTGCGTGATGTGCCCGGGGTTCTTCAGCAGCCAGCGCTGTGCGGGCGCATTCGCGCCGATCAGGCGCACGTTGTCCGCGTAACGGCGGTAGCTCGCGGTCTCGTCGCGCCCCCACCACCAGCGGTCGTAACTCGGCAGGCCCAGCCCGGTCGACGGGTAGTGGCTCACGAAGCTCTGCGCGAGCAGGTTGAGGCACTCGTCGACCTCGTCCGCCGCCACTTCGTGCGAGATACGCATCTCCGGCACTGCCTGCAGGAACGCCTCCTGCGCGGCCACGGCGTTGCGGAACTCGGCCACCTCGGGCCACGTCGCGCGCGGCGGTCGCGGCATCGGTGCGCCGCACAGCCATTGCTCGAGTCCCTGGAACTGCGGGTCCATCGACAGCAGCTTGTGCAGCGCGGTGGTGCCGGTGCGCGGCAGGCCGGTGACGACCAGCGGGGCGCGGATCGGGTTCGTGAGGCAGTGCGGATGGTGTTTCCAGCCGGCTTCGGAATACGAGCGGCTGATCAGCAGGGCGACGATCGGGCCGGCAATGCGCGGCACGTTGTCCGGGGTGAGTTCGATATCGCTCGCGACTGCATCGCGCAGCACGCCGAGCGCTTCCTCGAAACCGCTGCCGAAATCGTGCCGGCCGCACGCGGCGCTCGCCTGCGCGCACAGCTCATCGATGGTCGGGAACGCGATCACACCCATCGGCGGCTCACCAGCGGCGGCGCAGCTGCGCACCGCGGCGGCGCGCGCGCAACTGTTCGGCGCGTTGCGCCGGCGTCACCTCCGGGGTGTCCGCCGGCAGATGGCGGCGCAGTTCGGCCAGGGGCACGGCCGTCAGCGTGGGCATCGGCAGCGAATCGGCCGCGTACCAGCGCCCGATCAGCATCCCGTAGGTGGTGCCCACCGGATCCAGCCAGTTCGGCACGCCCGGGTCCTCGAGCGAGATCACGGCGCGGAAGCGACCGTCGGCGTCGAGGCGCGCCTGGTGGCCGTTCAGACTGCTCTGGCGGTAGACGAACTCGATCGCGTTCCACAGCTCGTCGTTGAGCTGCACGTTCCAGTAGCGCTGGCGCTCGGGCAGCGTGGTCTCGAGGATCAGCGCCTGCCCCGGCTCGAGGCGGAACATGCCCTGCCAGTAGACCTGCACCGGCAGGTTGCCGCCGAAGTCGGCCATCTCGAGGCGGTTGATCAGGCCGCGGCGGATCACGTCGTTCTGGTAGTTCAGCCACATGCGCGACAAGCGCTCGGTGAACCCGCCGAGCAGCGCGCGCAGCTGGCGGTCGATCGTCGCGACGCTGAGTCGCGGCTTCAGCGGATCGCCACCGATGCGTTCGATCGCGAGCCGCGCGGCGTGTTCGCCGGCCCAGTCGTAGGAGCGCTGGCGCACCATGATGAACTCGGCTTCCGGATGCAGCGCCAACCAGTCACCGGTGTGGCCGGCGGGACGTTCGGCGCTGAAGATGACGTCGATCGAGCCGTCGGGCCCGAGCGTCAGGTCGTCGGCGTCGTGGTAGCTGAAGTTCTTCCCCGGACCCTCGCCCATGCCCATCATGTTGGCGCCGACCGAGAAGGTCAGCAGCTTCACGGTGCCGCGCTGGCCGCTCACGCGGTACGCGGCGTCGCCGCGCACCGGCGCCAGCAGGTAGGTGTCGTCGGGGTTGGGCTGCAGCAGGTAGACCGAGTTCAGGAACGGCGCCCAGTCCGGATGATCGGCATCGGACTGGAAATACAGGAAGTAGCCGAGCGAGAGGTTCATCAGGAACTGGCGGTACTGCTCGGCGCGCAACTGCTCGCTGTGCGGGTCGACCGTCAGTTCCAGCAGGCGCTCCGCGGGTTTGAGCAGATCGACGTAGTCGGCCCAAGGCAGCAGGTGTGTGCTCATCGCTCAGGTCCCCTCGACCGGTTTGTTATCGTGTCCCGGCGTAGTGTATGCGAAAGCCGCGCCGCACCACACGACGCGCGAGGATCAGGACATTCGTTCACTCCGGGCTGTGCCCGGACATTCGTTCGCGTAGGTCCGGGCTGTGCCCGGACATTCGTTTGTTCGGCCACAGGCCGAACCTACGGACATTTGTTCGGCCACAGGCCGAACCTACGGACATTCGTTCGGCCACAGGCCGAACCCACGGGACATCAGCAGGTCGGGCAGGGTTCGGTCGGCAGTCCGCGCGCCAGCCAGCCGGGTCCGGCCGAGCTGCCGGCCATGCCCTCGCCGACGTTGTATACCTGCGTGAAGCCGTTGCGCTCGAGCAGCCGCTCGGCCATCGCCGAGCGCCTCCCGGTGCGGCAGATCAGCGCCACCGGGCGGCTGCGGTCGCCACCGAGCAGCGCCGTCACGTCGGCAACGAAGCCGCTGTCACCGTCCGGATGCTCGGTCACGCTGATGCGCGCCGCGCCGGACGCCACCCCGGTCTGCTTCCATTCGGCCGGCGTGCGCACATCGACCAGCGCCACCCGCTGTTCGCGCGCGGCCTGCAGCGCCTCCTCGGCGTTCATGTCGGCGGCCTGCGCCGCCCCACCCAGTGCCAGCACCAGCACCGGTGCCAACAGGAACGATCGTGTGTTCATCGGAATTCCTCCCGTACTGCCGCGCGCGTGCTTTTCCCCGGCGACGCGCGGACCTATGATGCGCCGGTTTGCATAACCGTTTCAAACCCGGACAGCGGAGACATCCACGCCCCATGACCGACTACACGAAGATCCTGCTCGACGAATCCGAGATGCCGACGCGCTGGTACAACATCGTCGCCGACCTGCCCGTGCCGCCCCCGCCACCGCTGCACCCGGGAACGCTGCAGCCCGCGACCGCAGACGACTTCGCAGCGCTGTTCCCGCGCGCGCTGATCGAGCAGGAAATGAGCACCGAGCGTTACATCGACATCCCGGGCGAGGTGCTCGACGTCTACCGCCTGTGGCGCCCCAGCCCGCTGTTCCGCGCCCATCGTCTCGAGAAGCTGCTCGATACGCCCGCGAAGATCTACTACAAGTACGAAGGCGTGAGCCCGGCCGGATCGCACAAGCCCAACACTGCGGTGCCGCAGGTCTGGTACAACGCGCAGGAAGGCATCCGCAAGCTCACGACCGAGACCGGCGCCGGCCAGTGGGGCAGTTCGCTCGCATTCGCGTGCGCGCAGTTCGGCCTGGAATGCGAGATCTGGCAGGTTGCCGCGTCGTACCGCAGCAAGCCGCACCGGCGAACCATGATGGAGATCTGGGGCGGCAAGGTGCACCCGAGTCCGTCGAACCTGACCGAGTTCGGTCGCTCGCTGCTGGCGCAGGACCCGGACCATCCGGGATCGCTGGGGATCGCGATCTCCGAGGCGGTCAGCGAGGCGATCCAGGACCCGCACACGCGTTACGCGCTCGGCAGCGTGCTGAACCACGTGCTGCTGCACCAGACCATCATCGGCGAGGAAGCGCTGCTGCAACTCGCGAAGGTCGGCGAAACCCCCGACGTGCTGGTCGGCTGCACCGGCGGCGGTTCGAACTTCGGCGGGCTGGCGTTCCCGTTCCTGCGCGAGAAGCTCGCCGGACGCATGAACCCGGTGATCCGCTGCGTCGAACCCACCGCGTGCCCGACGCTGACACGCGGTCAGTACCGTTACGATTTCGGCGACACGGCGGGTCTCACGCCGCTGATGAAGATGCACACCCTGGGGCACGCGTTCATCCCCGAACCGATCCATGCCGGCGGGCTGCGCTACCACGGCATGGCGCCGCTGGTGTCGCATGTGCTCGATCTGGGACTCGTCGAGGCGATCGCGATCCCGCAGGTCGAATGCTTCGAAGGCGCGATCCGCTTCGCGCGCAGCGAGGGAATCGTGCCGGCACCGGAACCCACGCACGCGATCGCCGCAACGATCCGCGAGGCAATCGCCTGTCGTGAACGTGGCGAGCAGAAAGTGATCCTGACCGCGCTGTGCGGGCACGGACACCTGGATCTGGCGTCGTACGACAAGTTCCTGAGCGGCGGGATGCGGGATCTCGAGCTCACGGACGCGATGCTCGCCGAGGGAATGCGCGGGGTGCCGGAGATCGGTTGAGGACCGGGGTGGCGCTGGCTAGCGGAACGCCACCGGTACCCGCACCAGTTCGCGCACGCCGTTGTCGATGCGCCCGTCACGCACCGGCCAGCGCACGAAGTAGAGCCAGGTGCGCGCGTCGACGGTGTCGAAGTTGCGCGCGGGGCTGTCGGTATCGAGGAAGGCATAGTACGAGGTGGGCGCCGGGTCGCCGGGGCGCCATTGCGCATGGCGCACGAACGGCGCGACGCGCTCCGGCCGCGACCAGTGCAGCAGGTCCGGGGAGCGCAGCAGCACCACGTCCTCGCGCTGCTGCCCCAGCGCCACGAACTCGCCGTGGTGCGTGCTGTAGACCACGCTCCAGAGATCCAGCGGCGTCACCGTCGCGCAGACCCGCGTGCCGGGGCGTTCCGGCTGGGTGTACGGGTCGGTAAAGCGCGCGTCGAAGCCCTTGCCGTCCCAGGCCCGCCACGTCGAAGGATCCAGGTTCTTCCCGCGCAGCACGCACATGCCCTTGGCCTGGCTGCCGACGGCGGCCTTCACCCCGACCAGCGTGTAATAGCGGCCGTCGCGCGGGTTGCGCACGATCTGCGTCGGCGAGGCGATCCCGATCCGCCCGTTCAGCGGCCGGTAGCGTTGCGGCAGCGCGGCGAACAGGTTGCGTGGCGCCGGGTGCTGGCGGAACGTCAGGCCGCCGTCGTCGGACCAGGCCCACGTTGCCGATGCCCACCAGCACTGCAGGTGCGCACGCCCCCCGCGACCCGGCGCCGGGCAGACGCCGCCCTGCTCCCAGCCGTGGTATTCGTTGTGGATCAGTGCCAGCACGTGGCGGCCATCCTCGCTGTACAGCGCGCGGATCCACTGCCAGTTGTCGTAACTCGCCGGGTCGGGGTCGCGCGCCACCGGCAGCAACGGCCGGCAGACCCGCTCCACCGCATCGGGTGAATCGCCCTCGAACGCGAGATTGGTCGAGTTGCCGGCCATCAGCACCACGCGGCCGTCGGCACGGCGGAACGCGATCGCCGCACCGTCGGGGACGTCGCGCAGGCCGCGCGCGCGGCAGCTGTCGTGACGGGAATCGAACACCGTCTGCACCGGCCCGCCGAGGCGCAGCGGCGCGTCGGGATACAGCGTGATGGTTTCGGGCGCGGCTGGACGCAGGGACTGCGCCCGCGCGCCGGCGGCGACCAGGACGGCCGCGAGCAGGACCGGTGCCGCTCGCCGCCAGTCCATCGTTCGCTTCAGCCGTAGACCGGGAAGCGGCGGCAGATCTCGAGTACCTTCACACGCACCTCGGCGATCACGCGCTCGCTGCTGCCGTCTTCCAGCGAGGCCAGCACGTCGCACATCCAGTGCGTGAGTTCGACCGTCTCGGCGATGCCGAAACCGCGGGTCGTGATCGCCGGCGTGCCCACGCGCAGCCCGCTGGTCACCGCCGGCGGGCGCGGGTCGTTCGGCACCGCGTTCTTGTTGACCGTGATGTTCGCCTCGCCGAGCGCCTCGTCGGCGTCCTTGCCGGTGTAGGGCTTGCCGATCAGGTTCACCAGCATCAGGTGGTTGTCGGTGCCGCCGGAGACGATATCGATGCCGCGCTCGATGAAGGTGCCCGCCATCGCGCGCGCGTTGTCCACGACCTGCTGCTGGTAGACGCGGAACCCGGGCTCGAGCGCTTCCTTGAAGCTCACCGCCTTGGCCGCGATCACGTGCATCAGCGGGCCGCCCTGGCCGCCGGGGAACACCGCGGAGTTGATCTTCTTCGCGATCTCGTCGTTGCCGCGCGCGAGGATCATGCCGCCGCGCGGTCCGCGCAGCGTCTTGTGCGTGGTGGTGGTCACGACGTCGGCGTGCGGCACCGGGTTCGGATACAGTCCGGCGGCGACCAGGCCCGCGACGTGCGCCATGTCGACCAGCAGGTAGGCGCCGACCTGGTCGGCGATGGCGCGGAAGCGCGCCCAGTCCATCACCCGCGAGTAGGCGGAGAAGCCGGCCACGATCAGGCGCGGGCGGTGCTCGAGCGCGAGCCGCTCGACCTCGGCGAAGTCCACCTCGCCGGTGGCCGGATCCAGTCCGTACTGCACCGCGTGGTAGAGCTTGCCGGAGAAGTTCGGCTTGGCGCCGTGCGTCAGGTGCCCGCCGTGCGCCAGGCTCATGCCGAGCACGGTGTCGCCCGGCTGGCACAGTGCGAGATACACCGCATTGTTGGCCTGCGAGCCCGAATGCGGCTGCACGTTCGCGAAGTCGGCGCCGAACAGCTGCTTCGCCCGCTCGATCGCCAGTTCCTCGGCGCGGTCGACGAACTCGCAGCCGCCGTAGTAGCGCTTGTGCGGATAGCCCTCGGCGTACTTGTTGGTGAGCACGCTGCCCTGCAGCTGCATCACGCGCGGGCTGCAGTAGTTCTCCGAGGCGATCAGCTCGAGGTGCTCCTCCTGCCGCCGCTCCTCGTGGCGGATCGCCTCCCAGAGCTCGGGATCGTAGTCGGCGACGCTGAGATTGCGGTCGAACATGGCGCTTCCCTCCGGGGCAAAGTGGCTGCGATGGCCGGAAAAGCCGCGCATTCTACCCGATCGGGCCGGCCCCGCGGCAGGGCTCAGAAGCCGAACAATTCCCCCAGCACCGAGCCGATGTCGACGTCGATCAGCCGGTAGCCCGCGGGCACCTCGAACAGCGCGGCCTGCTGGGGTCCCACCCGCAGCTCGCGCAGCTCGAGCTCGATCAGGCGCGTGCGCCCGGAGCGGTCGGTGACCGGAAAGCGGCTCTTCACGTGCACGCCGGCCGCGTTCTGCCAGAAATGACCCTCGTGGCGTGCGCCGCCGCGGGTCTGGAACACGGCACGGTACTTCATCGCACTCCGGCCGCCGACGAGTTCCTCGCCGAGCGGCTCGCTGGCGACGATGCGCACGTTCGCCGGCGTGTCCATGCGCGAGACGTCGGCCTCGGCGTAGACCATCATCAGCGGCATCAGCTGCCAGGCGACGTTGCGGTCGTTGCGCACGATCAGCGTGAGCTCCACGCCGCCGACCTCGGCCACGATGCGCTCGCCGAAGCGGGTGTGGTTCACGCGGGTCGGGAATTCGCGCCCGTCGATGCGCACGATGCGCGCGGCCGACCACGCGACCTCGTCGAGCAGCGCGTGCGCCGGGGCGGTCAGCAGGGCGCACAGCAGCCACAGGAGCATCGGCAGGCGGAACGCAGGCATCGGCACCTCCGGTGCGGCGGGATCGACGGCGACGAGTATACGGGCGCGTTTGCCAAGCGCACGCGGCTGGGGTAATTTCGCCGCCCTCCTTACCTCTATCCCCAGCGGACGGACGCGACGATGGCGCAATACGTGTACACGATGAACCGGGTCGGCAAGGTGGTGCCGCCGAAGCGCGAGATCCTGAAGGACATCTCGCTGTCGTTCTTCCCGGGCGCGAAGATCGGCGTGCTCGGTCTCAATGGCTCGGGCAAGTCGACGCTGCTGCGCATCATGGCGGGCGTGGACACCGACATCATCGGCGAGGCGCGCCCGCAGCCTGGCATCAAGATCGGCTACCTGCCGCAGGAGCCCGAACTCGACCCGGGCCGTACGGTGCGCGAGGAAGTCGAGGCCGGCCTCGGCGAGATCATGGAGGCGCGGCAGAAGCTCGAGGAGATCTACGCGGCCTACGCGGAACCGGACGCCGACTTCGACAAGCTGGCCGAACAGCAGGCGAGGTACGAGGCGATCATCGCCGCCGCCGGCACCGATTCCGAGACGCAGATGGAGATCGCGGCCGACGCGCTGCGCCTGCCGGCGTGGGACGCGGTGATCGGCAAGCTGTCGGGCGGCGAGAAGCGCCGCGTGGCGCTGTGCAGGCTGCTGCTCTCGAAGCCCGACATGCTGCTGCTCGACGAGCCGACCAATCACCTCGACGCCGAGTCGGTCGAATGGCTGGAGCAGTTCCTGCAGCGTTTCCCCGGCACGTTGGTCGCGATCACCCACGACCGCTACTTCCTCGACAACGCCGCCGAGTGGATCCTCGAACTCGACCGCGGCCACGGCATCCCGTGGAAAGGCAACTACTCCTCGTGGCTGGAGCAGAAGGAGGCGCGCCTCGAGCAGGAAGCCAGAGGCGAGGCCGCGCGCATCAAGACCATGAAGCAGGAACTCGAGTGGGTGCGCAGCAGCCCGAAGGCACGCCAGGCCAAGAGCAAGGCGCGCCTGAACCGCTTCGAGGAACTGTCGAACGCCGATTACCAGAAACGCAACGAGACGCAGGAGATCTTCATCCCGGCCGGCGAGCGCCTCGGTGAGCTGGTGATCGAGTTCGACAAGGTTTCAAAGGGTTTCGGCGAGCGCCTGCTGATCGACAACTTCGGCTTCAGTGTGCCGCAGGGTGCGATCGTCGGCATCATCGGCCCGAACGGCGCGGGCAAGTCCACGCTGTTCCGCATGCTGATGGGCAAGGAACAGCCCGACAGCGGCACCATCCGCATCGGGCCGACCGTGAAGCTCGCCTCGGTGGACCAGTCGCGCGAGGGGCTGGAGAACGACAAGACCGTGTTCGAGGCGATCGCGGGCGGCGCCGACATCCTCACCGTGGGCAAGTTCCAGATGCCGAGCCGGGCCTACCTCGGACGCTTCAACTTCAAGGGCGCCGACCAGCAGAAGATCGTCGGCAACCTCTCGGGCGGCGAGCGCGGGCGGCTGCATCTCGCCAAGACGCTGATCGCCGGCGGCAACGTGTTGCTGCTCGACGAGCCCTCGAACGACCTCGACATCGAGACGCTGCGCGCGCTGGAAGACGCGTTGCTGGAATTCGCCGGCTGCGTGCTGGTGATCAGCCACGACCGCTGGTTCCTCGACCGCATCGCGACCCACATCCTCGCCGCCGAGGGCGACTCGCAGTGGAGTTTCTTCGCCGGCAACTACCAGGAATACGAGGCGGACAAGAAGAAGCGCCTCGGCGAGGAAGGCGCCAAGCCGAAGCGGATCCGCTACAAGCCGATCACGCGCTGAAAGCACGCTGCGTAGGTTCGGCCTGTGGCCGAACGATTCATGTCCGGGCACAGCCCGGACCTACGAGAGCCTGTCCGCGTAGGTTCGGCCTGTGGCCGAACATTGCATTCAAAATGTCCGGGCGCAGCCCGGACCTACACGAACAATGTCCGGGCGCAGCCCGGACCTACGGGCGCCACGGCATGATCGGGACCGTCGAGATCGAATTCTTCGGCGATCCCTCGATCAGGCGGTCCGAGTAGCTCAGGTAGACCAGCGTGTTGTTCGGGCGGTCGAAGAAGCGCACGACCTGCAGGCTCTAGAACACCAGCGAGCGACTCTCCCGGAACACGTCCTCACCGTCGTCGAATTCGCCGCGGATCGAGATCGGGCCTACCTGGCGGCACGCGATCGCGGCATCCGAGGTGTCCTCGGCGAGCCCCACCGCGCCCTTGACCCCGCCGGTCACGGCGCGGCTGACGTGGCACACCACCCCGTCGACCTTCGGGTCGCGGAACGATTCGATGCAGATCCTGTCGTTCGGTCCCACCCATTTGAACACCGTGGATACGCAGCCGACCTCCTCGGCGTGCGCGGCGCCACAGCCGGTGGCCGCGAGCAGGATCACTGCGAGCGTGCGTTGCATCGTCACTCGGCCGTCCCTGCCACCGCCTCGACGCCGGCGACCGCCTCCAGCTGGCGCAGAGGCGGCACCTCGCGCACGTGGATCGCCTCGACCCCGGCGCCCTCGAGGATGTCGGAGATCACGACTACCTTGTCGCCGGCACGGAAGCCTTCACGCTGCACCAGGATCGCGAAGGCATTGGCCAACGTCTTCTCGGGATCGGTGCTGAAATTGCTGCGGTAGGCGTAGACACCGCGGTTCAGCGCCAGCAGCCGCCGCGTGCGCGAGTCGTTCGAGAAGGCGTAGATCGTGGCGGTGTGCGGGTGGCAGTTCGTGACGTGGTTCGCCATGCGGCCGCGGCGCGTGATCACGACGATACCCCGCGCGGCGATGAGTTCGGCCAGATGCACCGCGCTGGCGGCCAGACTCTGCTTCTGCTCGTTCAGCACCAGCTTGTCGGTGAAACGCAGCCCGCGGTGCGGCTCGACCGCGCGGCAGATGCGGTCCAGGTACTCGACGCACTTGATCGGGTACTTCCCGATCGTGGTCTCGCCCGAGAGCATCACCGCGTCGGCTTCCTCGTAGACGGCGTTGGCAACGTCGGTGACCTCGGCGCGCGTGGGCACCGGGTTCTGGATCATCGACTCGAGCAGGTGGGTCGCGACGATCACGCGCTTGCCGTGCTCGGCGCACAGCCGCACGATGCGTCGCTGGATGTTCGGCAGTTCGTAGAAGTTCACTTCCACGCCGAGGTCGCCGCGCGCGACCATGATGCCGTCGGCCTCGCGCACGATCTCCTCCAGGTTGCGCACGCCCTCCTGGTCCTCGATCTTCGCGATGATCTTGATCTTGTTCGCCTTCTCCCCGAGCAGCTCGCGCAACTGGCGCACGTCGCTCGCCTCGCGCACGAACGACAATGCGATGTAGTCCACCTCCTGCTCGATGCCGAACAGGATGTCGTGCCGGTCCTTCTCGGTGATCGCCGGCAGGTTCACGCGCACGCCCGGCAGGTTCACGTGCCGCTTGCTCTTCAGGAAGCCGCCGTCGACCACGCGACAGCGCATCACGCGCTCCTGCTTGCTCAGCACCTCGAGGTTGATCAGCCCGTTGTCGACCGTGATCTTGTCGCCCACCGCGACCGCGTCGATGATGTCGGCGTAGTCGATCTGGATCGAGCTCTCCTCGACGTGCTCGGCGCCGCGCACCACGATGGTGATCTCCTGGCCCTCGCGCAGGTTCAGGTCCGCCGACAGGTGCCCGGTGCGGATCTCGGGCCCCTGGGTATCGAGCATCACCGGCACCGTGTAGCGCACCTTGCGGTTCAGGGTGCGGATCGACTTGATGACCCGCGCGTGCGACTCGTGGTCACCGTGCGACATGTTCAGCCTCACCACGTTCATTCCGGCCTCGTAGAGGCGTTCGAGCATGGTGTAGGAACCGGTGGCGGGACCGATGGTGCAGATGATCTTGGTCTTGCGCATGGAACGGGAACGGCTCGGGGTCAATGGTGGAATCATACCAGCAAACCCGCGTTTGCCGCCCCGCGCGCGCCAGCGCTACCATGCCCCCGGGTCGTGTGATCGCGCTGACCGGGGAGTACGCGTGCAATGAGCGATTTCCTTTCGTATTCGCGGATCGAGAACGAACTGGCACCGGGGCTGCGCAACAGCCTCAACCACGCCGAATCGGTGGAGGACGTGAAGAAGTTTTTCGACTACACGGCGCGCGAGCTGCTGGACCGGGCGCTCGGCGACGCCGCCACGCTGCAGTACGGCGACGTCGCGCTGGCCGGCGACGGCGAGGGTTTCGCGCTCAGCGAGCGTCTGCGCGGCGACGGCGCCTTCGCGCGCGCGGCGC
>CAUJIL010000150.1 GCA_963204845.1 Pseudomonadota bacterium
CGAACAATTCATGTCCGGGCACAGCCCGGACCTACATGTCATGTTCGGGTACGGCCCGTAATCTTCCGCGTAGGTTCGGCCTGCGGCCGAACAAGTCATGTCCGGGCACAGCCCGGACCTACGGCGGCAGGCGCTGGAGCCACGCCGCGAGTGCGGCGCCGATCGCCTCCGGCGAATCCTCCTGCAGGAAGTGCGCGCCGGGCACCGTCACTTCCTGCTGGTTCGGCCAGGTCCGGCAGAACGTGCGTTTGTCGCCGACCAGGAAGGCACCCGGTTCGGCGTTCACGAACAGCTTCGGCACGCTGCTGCCCGCGAGCCACTGCGCGTACGCGGCCTCGATCTCCCACACCGCGCGCGGCGTGCCGTCGAACGGCACCTCGCGGCACAGCGTCAGCATCGCGCGCCGCCCCTCGCCCGGCTCGCGGAACGGCGCGCGGTAGGCATCGTGGGCCGCTTCGTCCAGCGCGCGCAGCGTGGTCGCCGGCAGCGCCTGCTCGATGTACATGTTTTGTTCGAGGATCAGGCGCTCGCCCTCGGGCGAGCGCAGCGTGTGGAACATCTGCAGCGTCGGCTCGTCGAGATCGTCGGCGCCTACCGGGCGCACCACCGCCTCCATGTACGCGATGCCGCGCAGCGCCGCGCGGTGGCGGTTCGCCCAGTCGAAACCGAGCACCGAACCCCAGTCGTGCAGCACCAGCGTGACGCGCTCGTGCACGTCGAGCGCTTCCAGGAATGCATCGAGGTAGCGGCGCTGCGCGAGCAGCCCGTAGCGCTCCTCGCCGCCGGATTCGAGGCGCCCCGACTCGCCCATCCCGATCAGGTCCGGCGCGATGCAGCGCCCGAACGGCGCGGCATGCGGCAGGATATTGCGCCACAGGTAGGACGAGGTGGGATTGCCGTGCAGGAACACGATCGGATCCCCGCTGCCCGTCTCGCGGTACGCGACGTGGCTGTCGAGCACCGCGACCCGTCGCAATTCGTTCATGTCCGACCGTTCCATTGCGCGCGCCCTCCGTTACCGAACCGCGCACGCAGCGCCGCGGTCCCGATGTGCAGATCCTCGAGGATAAGGTAAAGCGCCGGCACCAGCACCAGCGTGATCGCGGTCGCGAACAGCACGCCGAAGGCGAGCGACACCGCGAGCGGCACGAACATCATGGTGGAGATGTCGGCGGTGGCGATCAGCGGCGCCAGGCCGAAGAAGGTGGTGGCAGAGGTCAGCAGGATCGGGCGAAAGCGCACCGACCCCGCACGCAGCACCGCCTCGCGGACGTCAACACCCGCCGCGCGCTGCTGGTTGATGTAATCGACCAGCACCAGGCTCGAGTTCACCACCACGCCGGACAGCGCGACGATGCCGAGCAGCGAGAAGAACATCAACGCGGTACCGGTGACCAGGTGCCCGAGCAGCGCGCCGATCACGCCGAACGGGATCGCGCTCATGATCACCAGCGGCTGCAGGTACGAGTGCAGCGGCACCGCGAGCAGCGCATAGATGATCAGCAGCGCGAGCACCGTCATGCCGGTCAGGCTGTCCATCGCCTCGGCGCGCTCCTCGGCCTCGCCGGAGAGCGCGAACGAGATCCCGGGATACTTCGCGGCAAGGCGCGGGAACTCGGTCTGCGCCAGCGAGGACAGCACGCGTTCGGGAACCGTGACCTCGCGGTCCACGTCGCCGCGCACGCTGACCACACGCTGGCCGTCGATGCGCGTGATCGTCGAATACCCGCGCGCGAGGCGCGTGTCGGCGACCACCGCGGACGGCACCTCGGTGCCGGTGGCCGTGCGGATGCGCATGTTCTCGAGGTCGCCCAGCGAGACCCGCTCGAGCTCGGGGTAGCGCACCATCACGCGCACGTCGTCGCGCCCGCGCTGCACGCGCTGCGCTTCCTCGCCGTAGAACGCCTGGCGCACCTGCCGGCCGAGGTCACGCTGCGCCAGGCCCAGCAGCTCGGCATCGGGACGGATCGCCAGCAGCATCTCCTGCTTGCCGGCGCGGTAGGTGTCGGCGACGTCGAACACCCCGTCGTAGCGCGTGAGTACCTCGCGCAGCTCCGCGGCGGCCTGCCCGAGCTGCGTCACGTCGCGCCCGCGCAGCTGGATGTCGAGTGGCTTGCCGACGCTGAACGCTTCCGCGGTGAAGGTGAGCTCCAGCGCGTCGGGGATCGGGCCAGTCAGGTCGCGCCACAATGCGACCGCCTCGGCGGAACCCATGCCACCGCGCTCATCGTGCGGCCGCAACTCGATCATGACCTCGGCGACGTTGCTGCCCTCGCCGCTCGAGAACTCGATCGAGCCACGTCCGATGCGCATGCCGACCGAGGCCATGATGTGCTCGATCGCCGACGGCTCCTCGTCGCGACCGCGGTCGAGGCGCTCGCGCAGAGCCTCGGCCGAGGCTTCCAGGCGCTGCGCGGCGCGCTGCGTGACCTCGGCCGGCGTGCCCTCGGGCAGCGTCAGCGAGGCGAACAGGCGGTCGCCCTCGACCGACGGGAAGAACTGGAACACCAGCCGGCCGCTGGCCAGCAGACCGCCCATCGCGATCATCACGGCCAGCGCCACCGCGCTGACCACGTACCGGTTGTGCAGTGCACTGCGCATCAGCGGCTGGTAGCGCGTGTCGATGAAGCGCTCGAGCGCGTCAGCGATCCGGTCCTGGAAGCGCTCGAAACGGCTCTCGCGCGCATCGCCGGGGGCATGCGGCGCCTGGCGCGCGAGGTGCGAGGGCAGCACCAACTGCGACTCGAGCAGACTGAAACACAGGCAGAGCACCACCGTGATGCCCACCGCGGAGAAGAACGACGACATATCGCCCTCCAGCGTGATGATGGGCAGGAACGCCGCCTGCGTGGTCAACACACCGAAGATCACCGGCACCGACACCTCGGCCGTGCCGCGGATCGCCGCCTCGCGCGGGGCCATCCCCTCGAGCTGGTACGCGTAGACGCGCTCCCCGACCACCGTGGCGTCGTCGACCACGATGCCAAGCACGAGCAGGAAACCCATCAGCGAGAGCGAACTGATCGACAGCCCCACCACCGGGAACATGGCGAGCGCACCCAGCATCGCCACCGGCATGCCGACCGCGACCCACAACGCGATGCGCAGGCGCAGGAACAGCGCCAGCACCAGCACCACCAGCGCCAGGCCGCTCCAGGCGTTGCCGATCAGCGCATCCAGGCGGTCGACCAGGTCCTGCGATTCGTCGCGCGAGATATCGATCGCCATGCCCTCGGGCAGCTGCGGCCGCTTGCGCTCCAGGTATTCCTTCACCGCACCGGCGATCTCGAGCGTATCCTCGTCGCCGACGCGCGACACCTGCATCAGCAGCGCCGGGTTGCCGTCGTAGCGCACGCGCAGATCGGTGTCCTCGAAGCCGTCGACGATGGTCGCGATCTCCCCGAGACGCAGTGCCGTGCCGTCGGCGCGCTTGAGCACGATGACGTCGGCGAACTCCGCGGCACTGTAGCGCTGTCCCTTGGTGCGCAGCAGAATCTCGCCACCCTGCGTCTTGACCAGCCCACCGGGCACGTCGATGCTCGCGGCGCGGATCGCCTCGGCGATCGCATCGAAGCTCAGCCCATAGCGGCGCAGCGCGCCTTCGGGCACCTCGATCGAAATCTCGTACGGTCGCGCGTAGCGGATCGCGACCTGGCTGATGCGCGGGTCCTCGACCAGTTCCTCACGTACCCGTTCGGCGAATTCCTTGAGCGCGCGCTCGTCGGTATTGCCCGACACCGCGAGCTCCATCACGGTGGTCAGCACCGTGACCTCGTTGATCACCGGCCGCTCGGTTTCGCGCGGGAAGGTGTCGATCGATTGCACGCGGGCGTTGATGTCGTCGAGCGTCTTGCCCTTGTCGGCGTCGTGGTGCACCTGCACCATCAGCTGGCAGAAGCCCTCGGCGGCCATCGTGTTGATCTTCCGGATCCCCTCGACGCCCTCGATCGCCTCCTCGATGCGCACGCACACCGCTTCCTCGACCTCCTCCGGCGCGGCACCGCGATACGCGACCCGGATCTGGATGTAATCCATCTCGAGGTTGGGGAATTCCTCCTTGCGCACCTGCGGCAGCGCGATCAGCCCGCCGACCAGGAACAGCAGCATCAGCAGGTTCGCCGCGACCGGGTTGTCCACCCACCACGCGATCAGCCGCTGCATCGGCTCATTCCTCTGCCGCGCCGTCGACCGGCGCGACGCGCATGCCCTCGACCACCAGTTGCAGCGGCGAGACGCACACGCGCTCGCCCGCCGCGATGCCGGAGCGCACCAGCACGGTGTCGCGGTCGGCACGCAGCAGTTCCACGTCCCGGAAGTGCAGCCGGTCCTCGGCATCGACGATCAGCACGCGGTTGCCGTCGCGCAGCGCCGCGCGTGGCAAGACGACCACGGCTTGCGCGGTGACGCCACGGATCTCGGCATCGACGAACAGTCCCACCGGCAGCGGCGCACCGTCGGCGGCATCGGGATTGAGCACCCGCGCCACCATGTGCACCATGCGGCTGCGCGCGTCGATCTCGCCCTCGGTGCGCACGATGCGGCCCTCCCACACGCGCCGCACGCCGCCGAACTCCGCGGCGAGCTGCACCGGCACCGCGTCGTGTGCGCTGGCAGCGCCCTCGCGTAGCAGCGCGGGGTCCAGGAACGCGAGCTGGCGGTCCGCGATCGGCAGCCGCACCTCGACGTAATCGGTCGCATACAGGGTGGCAAGCTTGTCGCCGCGGCTCACCGCCTGACCGATGTCGACGCGCTCGCTGCGCACCCGGCCGGTGAAAGGCGCCCGCAGCTCGGTGCGCGCCAGATCCAGCCGCGCGCGTTCGAGCGCGACCTCGGCCTCGCGCAACGCGGCCTCGGCCACCCGGTGCGCGCGCAGCGCGTTCTCGGCCTGCGAGCGGCTGGCGAGGTCGCGCGCGCGCAGCGACTGCAGCCGTTCGGACTCGAAACGCGCGAACTCGGCTTCGGCATGCATGCGCAGGCGTGCCGCCTCGGCGCTGCCCACCGCATTGCGGTAATCGCTGTCGTCGATGGCGAGCAGCACCTCGCCTTCCGCGAAGCGGCCTCCGGAGGCCATTGCCGGAGACACCCGGACCACCCGGCCGGACACCTCGGGGATCAACTCGGCCTCGGTGCGCGGCGCCACGCTGCCCTGAGAATGCACGGTCAGCACCACGTCCGCAGGGGTTGCGGTCACGGTGCGTACCGCGATCAGCGGCCGTTCGCTCGGTTCGGGTTGGAGCACCGGACGCGTGAGGTAGAGCAGCACCGCCGCCACGACCCCGACGGTGATCACCGCCAGCGCCCGCCAGGCCTGTGCGCCCGGCAGTGCCCGGGATCGCGCCGATTCCGTATTCGCCTGCTCCACTGTCGTCCCTAGCGTCGTCGATGGGCTCCGCCACGCCGTGGCGCAGGCAACGGCGATCGAGCGCGGATCCGGAGCGGCGAGTCTAGCCGATGCCGATACGGGCCCGGAGGTTAAATTTCGGCCATCCGGCCCCGCGGTGCCGGGATCAGGACAGCCGCGCCTGCGGATCCACCGAGCGCAGGTGCAGATCCATCTGCGGGTAGGCGATCTCGATGCCTTTCTCGCGGAACACCTCGGTTATGCGCACGTGCAGGTCGTTCTGGACCTGGAACCGCAGCGCGACATCCTCGACGTGCGCGAAGCAGCGCATGTTCAGCGTGCTGGCACCGAACTCCCGGAAGATCACGTTCGGCGCCGGCTCCTTCAGCACGCGCGGATCGGCCTGCAGGATGTCGAGCAGGATCTCGCGCACCTGGCGCGGATCGCTGGCGTAGGAGACACCGACGTCGAAACTCAGGCGCACCACCGAACTGCTGAGCGTCCAGTTGATCAGCCGTTCGGTCACGAACATCTTGTTCGGCACGATGATCTCGCGGTTGTCGAAGTCGGTGATCGTGGTCGCGCGCATGCGGATGCGTTCGATCTTGCCGCTGTGTTCACCGAGCGTGATCACATCACCGATGCGCACCGGGCGCTCGAACAGCATGATCAGGCCGGACACGAAGTTCGCGAAGATCTCCTGCAACCCGAAGCCCAGGCCCACCGACAGGCCGGCCGCCATCCACTGCAGCTTCGACCATCCGAACCCGAGCATCTGCAACGACACCATCACACCGAGCACCCCGACCGTGTAGCGGATCAGCGTCTGGATCGCGTACAGCACGCCCTTTTCGGTGATCAGGTTGTAGAACAGCACGCCGACCAGCGCCGGCAGCCCCGACGCGAACACGAACCCGAGCCCGAGCACCAGCAGCGCCGCGCCGGCATCGAACAGGGACACGGTCGCGATCGTGTCCGCCCCGTCGACGCTGTGCACATAGGTCCACAGACCCACTGAGTCGAGGATCGACAGGGCCGTAAAGAACTGGCGCCAGACGAACACCAGTACCAGCACGGCCGCTCCCGCCACGAAGACCTGCAGCAGCGCGATCGCGCCAGCGCTCATCTTCTCCAGATCGACCTCGTCGAGGGTTTCCGGCGCCGCCTTCACCGCCAACACGCCCTCGGCGTCGGCGTCATGGGCTTGCTGCGCGGCCTGCGCAGCCGCCAAGGAGCGCTGCGCCGCGATCGTCAGGCCCAGCAGGCCGGCATCGAGCAGCATTTTCGCAAACAGCAGCACGACACTGCTCAGAAACACCCGCAACTGCAGTTCGCGCGCCGTGAAGTGGTAGCCCTGGATGTCGAGCACGAACACCAGCGGCGGCGCGACGACGATCGCCAGCAGCAGCAGCGACCCCAGCCGCGACAGCAACGGATGACCGCGTGAATAGAACGCGGAGTCGAACATCCCGCGCGCCGCGCGCACGATCGCGACCAGGAACCCGAAATACGCCGCCGTGACCAGCAGCCCGCTGATCCGGTACGACTGGTCGGCGGGGTCGGCGCCGAGCTGCCGCATCGTCGCGCCGAAGAACGCCAGCGGCAGCATGACCCACAGCCCGGCGTGCAGCAGCCGCCGCACACTCTGCACGCGGGCGGTCTTCCAGCGCAGGTGCGCGCGCGCAAAACCCTCGTGCCCCATCGTGCCGAGCACCAGCAGATACAGGTAGCCCACGCCCGCGGTCTGGTAGCAGGCTCCCGCAAGCGCCGGCGCGGCCGCTCCCGGCATCTCGATGCGTGCCAGCAGCCAACCGGCGCAGGCCAGCAGCAGCGGCACCGGCAGCGCGAGCAACAGGTGGATCGCGAGCGCCTCGCCCCCCATGCGATAGCGGTAATTACGCCAGCCGACGCGCCGCAGGCTCAGCGCCTGCAGACGGTCCAGCAACGGACGGCGGTAACGCGTCACCGCGAGCACGACGAGCAGCGCAAATCCCGCGCTCAGCGGGTTCGCGAGCACCTGCAGACGCAGTGCCGAGCCCAATCCGCTCCAGTCCTGCGCCAGCAGCACCCCGATACTGGTGCGCGGCCAGGCCAGCAGCTCGGTGAGTCCCAGTCTGGGATGCGACTTCATCCAGATCAGGTTGCGATCGACCAGCTTGCCGAACCCCGCGGCGGCGTCGGACTGTTCGCGGTACGCCTGCTCCAGGTCCACGATCTGCCCGGTGAAGTGGGTGTAGGTGCGGTTCAACGCATCGAGCAGCCGGCTGCGGTCGCTGAGCAGCCGGTCGGCCTCGGCGAGCGCCGCGGCGCGCTCGGCGGCATCGAGCTCGGTCCGGGCCTCGACGGCACGGTAGACCGCCTCGCGCGACTGCACCTCGGTTGCCAGCAGGCGCGTGACCTGGAACTCGCGCAACCGCGTGCCCGAGAGCATGCTCGCCACCGCGTCGAGCTTGCTTCCCGGTTGCTCGTAACTGCCGAGCTTGCGGTACTGCTCCATCAGCACCGGTCCCAGCGCATCGCTGAGCGCCGCGATCTCGAGCTGCTGGCGGATGCTCTCGTAGGCGCTGGAGATCTCGGTCGCGCGCGCGCTCGCCGCCGCGACATCGGCACCCACCGACTCCGAGCGCGCCACCACCTGCACGTACTCGTCGGCGAGCTGCGCGATCTCCTCGCGCAGCGTCAGCAGCTCCGGCAGCTGTGAGGCGCTCTCGACGAGGCTCTGGCGCACCTGCTCGCGCAACTGTTCCGCGTCCCCGATCCGCTTCAGGCTGTCCATGCCGAGCAGCTCGGCCAGGAAACGCTCCTCCTGCTCGCGCTGCGCGGAGACCAGTTTCAGGCGTGACTGCGTCGCCGCAAGGCGGTCCGGAATCGTCTGCACCTCGGTCTCCAGACGCGCGATCCGGCTTGCCCGCAGTTCGCGCCCGATCAGCCATTGTTCCTGGCGGGCGCGATTGATCGCGGGGGTTTCGCCGGTAACGACGGCCGGCGGCTTGTCCTGGGTCGCATCGCCGCCCGTCAGGCTACCGAGCTCCTGGCGCGCCGTCTCGATGCGCGACTGCAGGTTCCCGACCGTGACTTGCAGCGAGGCCTCCTGACCGCGCAGTTCGGTCAACCGGGTCCGGGTATCGCGCAACAGCTTCTCGAGGCGCTCGACCGCGACACCCTTCGTCAGTTCGCTGGCCGAGCGTGCCTGGCGCTGCAGTTCGCCGAGCTCGCGCGTGTGGCGTTCGATCTTTTCCGGCGCCTCCTGGTAGAGACGCAGGAAGCGCGCGCCGCTGTCGCGGTTCTCGGCGATCGCGCCGAGGTCCTGCGCGTTGCGCTGGTAGATCTCGAGCAGCCGCGCCTGCTGCGGGTCGTCGGCGCCGACATCCCCGAGCACCTCGATCTGGCGCTGCACCTCCTCCAGGGTCGGCAAGGTCTGCGCGCTGTCAGCGACGTCCGCGGCCTTCGCGCCCGTCGCAGCCGTCGCGACGGCCGTCAACGAACACAGCAGCAGGATCCAGAGCAGGCGTGTGCCGGCGCACCACCGGGCGGAACGATCGAACATGGCGGGACTCGTGAACGGGATGTCGGCGACGGAGCGGGAAGTCTACCGTACCGCGTCCTGATCGGGCAGCGCGGCGCACGCGTATACTGCCGCCGGAAAGGGCGGAGGTCGGGATGAAGCGCAGGATCATCGTCGGGATCAGCGGGGCCAGTGGCGTCATCTACGGGGTGCGCCTGCTGCAGCGCCTGCGCGAACTGGATGTGGAGACGCACCTGATCGTCAGCGAGGGCGGCGAGCGTACGCTGGCGGTCGAGACCGCCATGGACCTCCCCGCACTGCGCGCGCTGTGCGATGTGTGGCACCGCAACGACAACCTCGCCGCCTCGATCGCCAGCGGATCCTTCGTCACGCACGGCATGGTCATCGCACCGTGCAGCATCCGCACGCTCGCGGGTGTCGCGGCCTGCTACGCCGAGAACCTGATGCTGCGCGCGGCCGACGTGACGCTGAAGGAAAGGCGCCGGCTGGTGCTGATGGTGCGCGAGGCACCACTGCACAAGGGGCACCTGGAACTGATGCTGCGCGCCACCGATTACGGCGCGCTGATCCTGCCGCCGTCGCCATCGTTCTACCACGGCGAGCGCACCATCGACGACCTCATCGACCAGATCGTCGCACGCGCGCTCGATGCGCTGGGTCTGGAACACGAGTGCGCACCGCGCTGGGGCAGCGCGCCCCGGCACCCGGACTGAGCCGTGGCGGATTGTGCGCCCGGCGGATTCTCTGCTAGCTTTCCATACAGTACCTAGCGGACCGGGTCTTACCGCCATGCTGCAACACGTCGCGCACCGACCGCCCCGCACCGTCTATGCCCTGCTCGAGTTCGCGCGCGCCGTGAACGAACTGGCGAGCCTGCTGCCGGCCAACCGCTGGCTCACGCAGTTGCCCGGCGGCGACGGCCACCCGGTCGTGACGCTGCCCGGATTCGGCGGCGCCGACGGCAGCACCGCGCTGATGCGCCGCTACATCACGCGCTGGGGCTACGAGGCACACCCGTGGCCGCTGGGACGCAACATGGATCCCGCGGCAACGCGCGACATGAGCGGCGTGCTCGAGTTCATGGACGGTGTGGTGACCACGATGGGCGAGCAGCTGCACCGGATCCACCGGCGCACGAAACGTCGCGTCTCGCTGGTCGGCTGGAGCCTGGGCGGTCTCTATTCGCGCCAGATCGCCGCCCGCTTTCCCGACCTCGTGCGCCAGGTCGTCACGCTGGGCACGCCGTTCGGCGATCCGCGCGCGACTATCGTGTGGCCGATCATGCGTCGCCTGGTCGACTCTCCGGAGCCGGGACTCGAGGACATGCGTCGCTGGATGGCGATGGCGCGGGTGCCGATCGAGGTGCCGCTGTCGGTCATCTGGAGCCGCAGCGACGGCTTCGTGCACCCGAGCATCGCCTGCCAGCCGGAAGGGCCGTTCACCGAGAACATCCACGTCTGCGGCAGCCACATGGGCTTCGGCTCGAATCCGCTGGCTTTCTTCGTCATGGCCGACCGGTTGTCGCAGCCCGAGGACGGCTGGCGCCCCTTCGACCGCTCCGGCTGGCGAGGCCTGCTGTTCGGCGGCCGGCCGATTAACGGCTGAGCATTCCACTCACGGAGCAGTACCCCATGAGATCTACGATTCGACGCCTCCGCACCGCTGTGGTGGTGCTGGCGCTGGCGCTCACGGCCACCGCTTGCAGCCTCTCACCGCGCGTGGACACCGACTACAACCCCGATTACGAGCTGCGCGCGGCGCGCAGCATCGCGATCGTCGATCCGCGGACGGTGTCGAACTCGCCGGCAATCGCCAGCGACGACCTGCTGCAGAACCGCATCCGGCGCTCGCTCGCCGCCGCGCTCGAAGCGCGCGGCTATCGCATCGTGGCGCCGGAGCAGGCCGAGTTGCTCGCGAGCTTCCTCGTCACCACCGAGAACCGCACCCGCATCCGCGATTACAACATGGGCTGGTCCTATACCCGCTGCTGGCGCTGCGGTCCATTCGTGACGGCCGCCGACATCGACGTCGAGGAATACACCGAGGGCACGCTGTTCATCGATTTCATCGACCCGGCGAACCGCCAGCTGCAGTGGCGTGGCTCGGTCACGCGGCGCCTCGTCGAGGGACGTTCCGTGGCCGAGCGCGAGCGCATCGTCGACGAGACCGTCGCCGCGATCGTCGCCCGCTTCCCGCCGTAGGTTCGGCCTGTGGCCGAACCGCTGTCGTCGAACACTGTCCGGGCACAGCCCGGACCTACGACGGCAGCGCGAGGCTCGCGAGGAAATCGCGCAGACCGTCCTCGCGGCCGG
>CAUJIL010000151.1 GCA_963204845.1 Pseudomonadota bacterium
CTGAACGCGGCCGACCGCTGCGTCACGCCCGGGCGGCGCGCGCATTCGCTGCACGCCTACTTCCTGCGCCCCGGCGACCCGGCGCGCCCGATCATCTACGAAGTGGACCCGATCCGCGACGGACGGCGCTTTGCCACGCGGCTGGTGGTGGCACGCCAGGGCGGCAAGGCGATCTTCAACGCCTCGATCTCGTACCAGGTGCCCGAGCGCGGGCTCGAACACCAGGACACGCTGCGCGAGGTGCCGCCGCCGGAGGACGTCGAGCGCCATTACGACTATTACGTGCGCATGAGCCGCGAGGATCCCGAGCACTATCATGTGCCGGGCTGGAACCCGATCGACTACCGTCCGCTGATCCCGGTCGACCGGCGCACGATGGACAGGCACCCGCCACGTTCGGGCGTGTGGATGCGCACCAACGGTCGCCTCGGGGATGATCCGTCGGTGCACGCGCAGATGCTGGCGTACATGTCCGACAGCTTCCTGATGTCCACCTCGCTGCTGCCGCACGCGCTGCGCTTCGACCACCCGAGCATCGAGACCGCGAGCATCGACCACGCGCTGTGGTTCTACGGCGATTTCCGGGCCGACGACTGGATCTTCTACGACCTCTCCAGCCCGCGCAGCGGCGGCGGGCGCGGCTTCAGCCTGGGCGCGATGTACACGCGCGATGGCCGGCTGGTCGCCACCGCCGCGCAGGAAGGGCTGATGCACCTGCGCGCGGAGCCCGGCTGAAAGGCTGCGCCGGGGTGCGCGGCTGCGCTATCCTGCGCCGGTACCCGCCCACCAGGAGAACGCGAGCATGAACGGAGCCGAGGCGCTGGTGCGCACCCTGCTCGAGACCGGTGTGGAAGTCTGCTTCGCGAATCCCGGCACCTCGGAGATGCATTTCGTCGCGGCGCTGGACCGCGTGCCCGGCATGCGCTGCGTGCTCGGGCTGTTCGAGGGCGTGGTGACCGGCGCCGCCGACGGCTACGCACGTATCGCCGGCAAGCCGGCCGCCACGCTGCTCCACCTGGGGCCCGGGCTGGGCAACGGGCTGGCGAACCTGCACAACGCGCGCCGCGCCGAGGTGCCGATCGTGAACGTGGTCGGCGACCACGCGACCTACCACCTGCAGTACGACACGCCGCTCACCTCCGATATCGCCGGCATCGCAGCGACGGTGTCGCACTGGGTGCATTCCTCGCCCGCCAGCGACGAGCTGCCGCACGACGTCGCCAATGCGGTAGCCGCGGCGAGCGAGGCGCCCGGTCGCGTCGCGACGCTGATCCTGCCCGCCGACGTCTCGTGGGGCGAGTGCGCGAGCGGTCCGGCCGCGGCGCAACCGCTCGCACGGCCGCGCCGCGCGCACGACGACGCGATCGAGGCCTGCGCCGAGGCGCTGCGCTCGGGCGAGCCGGCGATGATCCTGCTCGGCGGCCACATCCGTGATGCCGAGTTCGAACTCGGTGCGCGCATCGCGGCGACCGCCGGCGCGCGCCTCGCGGTCGAGACCTTCGCGACACGGCTGCCGTGGGGCGCCGGCACACCGCAGTGCGAGCGCGTCACCTACCTGGCCGAGATGGCGATCGAGCAGCTGAGGAACGTGCGCCGGCTGATCCTGGTCGCGGCGCGCGAGCCGGCGTCGTTCTTCGCCTACCCCGGCGTGCCGGGGCGGATCGCGCACGAGGAATGCGAGGTGCTGGTGCTCGCGGAGCCGCACCAGGACCGCGTCGACGCGCTCGAGCGCCTGACCGATGCACTGCGACTGGATCCCGTGGAGCCGCCGCGTTCGGAGTTCGCGCTGCCCGCCTTGCCCGACTCCGGGGCGCTCGGCACCGCCGTGGTCGGCGACGTGATCGCCGCGCTGCTGCCCGAGCACACGATCGTGGTCGACGAGGGCGTGACCTGCGGCATGGAAGTGTTCCCGCGCACCCGCACCGCGCGGCCCCACCAGTGGATCTCGCAGACCGGCGGTGCGATCGGGTGGGGCCTGCCGGCAGCGATCGGCGCGGCGATCGCGGCGCCCGATCGCAAGGTGCTGTGCCTGGAGGGTGACGGCAGCGCGATGTACACCGCCCAGGCGCTGTGGACGATGGCGCGCGAGCAGCTCGACGTCACGGTGGTGCTGTTCGCGAACCGCGACTACGCGATCCTGCAGCTCGAGTACCTGCGCGTGGGCGCCGCCGGGATGGGCGCCAACGCGCGCTCGATGATGCACATCGGCGCGCCGGACATCGATTTCGTCGCGCTGGCGCGTTCGATGGGGGTCACCGCCACGCGCGCCGACGACGCCGCGGGCTTCGCCAGCCAGTTCGCCGAGGCGATGGCGGCGCGCGGGCCGCGTCTGATCGAGGTGCTGATGCCTGCGTTCAACCTCGGCTGAAGGAGCCTCCACGATGGGCGATCTGGTCGACGAGCTGCGTGCGGCGCTGGGCGAGGGCTGCGTGTTCACCGGCGAGGTGGTGCGTGACCGCAACGGGCCCGGCATGCCGCCGTGGCCCGCCGCCCCCCGGCGGAAGACGGAGGCGACCGC
>CAUJIL010000152.1 GCA_963204845.1 Pseudomonadota bacterium
CTGGGCGCACCTCGCGATCGGCATCGCTGCGGCCGGCGCGGGTCTGGCGCTGCTGTAGCCGGATGCGCTCAGCCGGTACAGCCGGCGTTACGCAGCAGTTCCGTGTGTCCGTCCGGGGAAACCATCGCGATCAGGACCTGCCCCGCCTGCAGCCGGAACTCGTCGGGCGGGTTGAACACCCAGTCCTCGGCCTCGCGCACCGCAACCACCACGTAGCCCTCGCCACGGCGCCCGATGTCGGCGAGCGAGCATCCGCCGCTGGTCTCCGGCACCGGCACTTCCTCCAGTCTCAGCCGCTGCTCCGAGCGCAGCATCTGGTCGAGGAACGACACCACGTGCGGGCGCACCATCTGCGAGGCGATGCGCATGCCGCCGGTGAAGTCCGGCGAGACGATCGCGTCCGCGCCTGCCTTGCGCAGCTTCGGCATATTGCGCACCTCGTGGCAGCGCGCGACCACGCGCACGTTCGGGTTCAGGTGCTTCGCGGTCAGCGCGATCATCAGGTTGCGGCTGTCGTCGCCGGTAACCGCGAACACCCCGAGCGCATCGTCGATGTCGGCCGCCAGCAGCTGGTCGTCGTCGCTGGCGTCGCCGGCCAGCCACAGCAGCTCGGGGAAGTGCTCCACCTGCGAGGTCAACTGCGCTTCCTGGGTATCGATCACGACGAACTGCCGGTGCGTGAGCCGCAGTTCGGTCGCCACGTTGCGCCCCACCCGCCCGAAGCCGCAGACGATGTAGTGGTCGCGGAGTTTGCGGATCTTTCGTTCCATGCGGCGCCTCCGCAGCGTGTAGTCGAGATCGGATTCGAGGAAGAAGACCGTGAGGCTGGTGAACATGAAGGTCAGCACGCCGAAACCGGCGATCGACAACAATCCGGTGAAGATGCGCTCGGCCGGCGTATCGACCGGCACCACCTCGCCGTACCCCACGGTGCTGATCGTGATCAGCGTCATGTACAGCGAATCGCTCCAGTGCGGTGCCGGATCGGCGCCGTAGTGGAAGCCCAGCGTACCGAGCACCGTCGCCACCACGAGAATGATCACCGCGACGTAGAAACGGCGCAGGATCCGCGGCAGCGTGGTGCTGCGCGCCGGAATGCGCGGGATACGGGAGCGCCGGCGCGGTCGATTTCGGTGCACGCGGATCATCGGGCCTCAGGTTCCCGCGTCGGGGCGCAGGCGCACCCACAGTTCGGGCGTGCCGCGCAGCACCGCACCGCTGAAGCGCGGCTGCCGGTCCGGCGCGAGGCGGATCGCCGGGAAGCGCCGCAACACGCGCTCGAGCGCGGCTTCGAGCTCGCGGCGCGCGAGGTGCGAGCCGAGGCAGAAATGCTCGCCGTGGCCGAAGGCCAGGTTCTTCTCGCTGCGCCGGGGATCGAAACGCCGCGGATCGGCAAACACTGCCGGGTCGCTGTTGGCCGCGGTGATGCCGAACAGGATCCAGTCCCCGGCCGCGATCGACGCACCGCCGAGCCGCGTGTGTTTCGCGCAACGCCGCGGCAGCAGTGCCGTCGGCGGCTGCCAGCGCAGCGCCTCCTGCACGATGGCCGCGCGGCCGGCTTCGTCGCGGAGCGCGAGCTCACGCACGGCGGGATCCGCGAGCACCGCGTAGAACAGGCTGCCGCCCACCTTGTAGGTGGTGTCCGAACCGGCCGGAAACAGCAGGCGCAGGAACGACAGGATCTCCTCGTCGTCGAGGCGTTGCCCCTCGAACTCGGCGCCCGCGAGCAGCGAGATCACGTCCGCGCCGGGCCGCGCGCGCCGCTCGTCGATGATGGGTTGCACGTAGTCGGCAAACTCCCGCCGCGCCCGCAGCGCGCCCTCGGGATCCCAGGGATAGTCGATCAGCTTCAGCGCCCACGCGAGCAGCCGGCTTTCGTCGTCCACCGGGATGCCGAGCATGCGCGTGATCACCGTGAACGGGTACGGTCGCGTGAACGCCTGCACCAGATCGACCTCGTCGGCATCGCCGATGCGATCGAGCAGCTCGTCCGCGACCGGCTCGATCAGTGTCTCGACGAGCTGGCGAACCGCGCGCGGGAAGAACGGCCTCGAAACCAGCGCGCGGTTCACGCGGTGGAGATCGCCCGACATCGTCTGCAGGGTCCTGCCCATCGACGGCTCGGAGTGCACCCTGTACGCGGCCTCCGACGGGAAGTGCACCTCGTCGGCGAAGGCCTGCTTCAGCTCCGCGTGACGCGTGATCAGCCACACCGTCTCGCCGAAGTAGCGCACCGGGACCACCGCGCCCTGCGCCCGCAGCGTGTCCAGGACCTGGTGCAGCTCGGGCAGTTCGTCGCGCGCGAAATCGATCTCGGGCAGGAGCGGGGCCATCGCGATCATCGTTCACCTCCGTTCGGCAACCGGCGCGCTCAGAGCGTCGGATGGAACGCGCGTCCCCGGGTGGCGTAGCTCGCCGAAATCGCAAAGCCCGGTGCCTCCACGCGCCGCTCGCCGCGCGTGACGATCGCCATGTCGCGATCGATCACGACCTGCTCGACCAGCCCCGGCGTGGATGCGCAGGCGAGCACGATCTCGAACACCAGGTGGGCGAGCGAGGACTTGTCGCTCCACAGCCCGGAGGGCAGCTGCCAGACATCCTGCGCGGCGTGCGCCCACGACCAGTCCTCGATGATGTAGAGTCCCCCCGCCCGCAGGCGCGGAAACAGCACGTCGAACGAAACCTTCGTTTCCTCGAGCCAGTGCGAGGCGTCGTCGACGACCAGATCGAGTTCGTCGGCGGGAAATTCGCGTTGCAGGATCTCGTTCAGGCGCGGACGGTCGGACTGGTCGACGCCGTAATACGGAACCAGCCCGCCCTGGCAGCGCTGGCGTTCGATGTACGCATCGAGATGCGGTGAACGGCGCGGCTTGAAATCGATGGCCACCAGTTTTCGCGGCTGGAACAGTGCGTGCAGAAAAGCCGCACTGCCGCCCTTGAAGATGCCGAGCTCGAAAACGTGACGGATCGTGCGCCCCGCTGTCGCGTGCAGATAACGCTCCACCATCGGCCGCGTCTTGCCGAGCAGCAGGCGTTCCGCGGAGCCTTTGACCGCGATCAGGTCACGCAGCCCCTCGATGACGTGGAAGTGCGTGCCGTTGACCTCGAGGTGACACGTGTCGTGCCAGTGGATTCCGTCCATGCCGAGTGCGAACCCCACGCCGAGCCGGCCTCACGCTGCGTATGCCCGCGAGCATATACGGCAACCGGCGAACGGCGCCAGTAGCGAGGGCCAGAGGCAAAATCGCACCCCGTCGCCGCCCGTCAGCGCGTCGGCGCCCTCGAGGATCTCGAGGTGTTTCAACGTCACCGGGTCGATGAGCAGGCCG
>CAUJIL010000153.1 GCA_963204845.1 Pseudomonadota bacterium
TAGACGAGCCGCGGGTTGAGCGCGGCGAGCGTCGCGTGGTCGATGCCGAGCCGGGTGGTGACGCCGGGCGCAAAGCTCTCGATCAGGACGTCGGCGTGGCGCGCCAGCACCAGGAAGGTCTCGCGGTCCGCGGTGTCGCGCAGATCGAGCACGCAGCTGCGCTTGCCGCGCTGCCACGCCCGATAGCCGAGCTGCACACGCAACGGATCGCCTCCCGGTGGCTCGATCTTCGTGACCTCGGCGCCGTGGTCGCCGAGCAGCATCGCGGTCATCGGGCCGGCGATGCCCCACGAGAGGTCGAGCACCCGGATACCGTCGAGCACGCCGCGCACCGGCACGCTCACACGCGTCCCTCGATGTGTTCGTCGCAGAAACGGCGAATCGCGGCCCATGCCGCCTGCGCCTCATCCACGCCGCTGTTCACCAGGCCGTGCCACCCGTGGATCATGTCGGGCCAGGTCTCCAGCGTCACCGCCACGCCGGCACGCGCGGCTGCCAGCGCGACTTTCAGCACGCCCTCGCGCACGGTATCGAACTGCGCCATCTGCAGGTACAGCGGCGGCAAGCCGTGGAGCGTGGCGTACGCGGGCGAGACCCGCGGATCGTCCAGCGGCAGGCGGCCCGCCACGTAATCGCGCCCGCGGTTGCGCACCCATTCCGGCGTCAGGAACGGATCGCGTTCGCCGAACGTCGGGCCGGCCACCGCCAGATCGAACCAGCCGGTCAGCGAGACGAACGCCGCCGGCATCGGCAACCCCTCGTCGCGCGCACGCACCAGCATCGCCAGGCCCAGGCTGCCGCCACAGGACTCCCCCATGACCACGATCCGGCCGGGCGCCACCCCGCTTTGCAGCAGCCCGCGCCAGGCAGCGAAACAATCGTCGTGGGCGGCGGGCCACGGATGCTCGGGTGCGAGCCGGTAGTCGGGCATCACGACCTGGCAGCCGGTCCGGGCCGCGATCATTTCGCCGTAGAAGTGGTAATGATCGAGCGGGCACGAGACGAAGGCGCCGCCGTGACAATGAAACGCCACCGGCGCGCCGGCCTGGCCGGGCAGCCGGTACACACCGCATCCTACGCCACCGAACTCGCGCCGCTCGATGAGCAGCTCCGCGCTGACCGGCTGGCTGTGGAACGGCGCCATGGTGGCGCGCACCTGGCGGTAATCCGCGGCCGGGTCGGCGAAATCCGCGGGCACCGCGTCGATGATCCGTTGCAACAGCGCACTGCGTGTCATGGCGAGGTCCCCGGCGATGGATGCAGTCGTCGGGGAGTGTGCCACAGCAGCGACGGCGGATCAGCGGCTGTGCTACGGTTTGCCCATCCCGATGATCGCGCGCCGCGGCGCGCCGAGGCAGCGACCATGCAGCAGACCATCCGCATCGACGACCTCGCCACGCCCCGCTTCAGCCCCGAGGCGCAGGCGATCATCGACGCCGTTGGCGCGACCCCGGTGGTGCTCGACAGCGAGGCGGTGCTCGCGGCGGCGCGCGCGCAGACCGGGCTCGAGGACTTCGGCAGCGACGACTTCCGCGCCCGCCTCGACCTGATCGTGGACTGCATGCGCGAGGACCGCGACCTCAGCGCCTTCGGGCGCGTGACGAACGTCGGCATGCTGCTGCGCTTCGCGGTCAACCGGCTGCGCATCGAGGACATCCTGCGCCGCCACCCCGAGATCCTCGCGCTGCGGATCGAACGCCCGCTGATCGTCGCGGGCCTCGCGCGCAGCGGCACCACGCACCTGCTGAACCTGCTCGCCTGCGACACCGGGCTGCGTTCGCTGCCGTACTGGGAAGCCGTGGAGCCGGTGCCGGTGCCGGGCGAGGCACCCGGCCCCGACGGCACCGATCCGCGCCTGCTGCGCTGCCGCCAGGCGCTGCAGGTGCAGGACCTGCTGATGCCGAAGTTCCGGCTGATGTTCAACCTGCAGGCCGAGCGCACGCACGAGGAGATCGACCTGCTGGCGCTCGACTTCTCGACCATGTTCATCGAGAACCTCGGCATCTTCCCACGCTGGCGCGATCACTACCTCGCGCACGACCAGACGCCGCACTATGCGTACCTGAAGAAGGTGCTGAAGGTGCTGCAGTGGCTGCGACCGGGCGAGCGCTGGCTGCTGAAGACGCCGCAGCACCTCGAGCAGTTCGGCCCGCTGATGCGGGTGTTCCCGGACGCGACCGTGGTGCTGACGCACCGCGATCCGGTGGCGACGATCGCCTCGATGGCCACGATGGCCGTCTACAGCGCGCGCATGAGCCGCGACCCGGTGCGTCCGGAGGTGATCGGCACGTACTGGGCCGATCGCATCGAGCGCATGCTGCGGGCCTGCGTGCGCGACCGCGCTCTGCTGCCGGCGGCGCAATCGATCGATGTGCGCTTCCACGAGTTCAATGGCGACGACGTCGGCCACGTGCGACGGATCTACGCTCTGGCCGGGCGCGAGCTGCCCGCGGCGACGCAAGCCGCGATGCAGCGCTTCACCGCGGACAACGCGCGCGGCCGGGAAGGCAAGCTGGTCTACGAGCTGGCGGATTTCGGCCTGGACGCGCAGGAACTGCGCGAGCGGACGCGCTTCTACAGCGATCGCTTCGGGACCCGGACCGAGCTCTGACGGACACCATTCATTCGACAGCGGAGAACGCCATGGCCATCCAGACCCAATCCCGCGCGGCACTGCGCGAACTCATCGACCTGCTCGAGGACATCGACGCGCGCTGGGCCGGGCCGGACTGGAACCTGCACTCGCCGGAGGACGTCGTCGATGCCCACCGGGCGCTGATGCACATGCTGGAGGGCGGCTTGGTGGGGATGTTCGAAAGCGATCCCGCGCACCCCGAGTTCCGTCGCATCGTGACGCCGTCGCGCAAGTTCACCGGCGACAATACCGATGCGATCTACTTCGACGCCCCGGTGAGCGCGGACCACACCTACACGGTGCGCGGCAACATGGACGGCGCGGTCTACGTCTCGATCACGCTCGAGAAAGGCACCGCCGACGGCAGCCTCGGCACCCAGACCGCCGGCATCATCAACGACACCCAGTTCGATGTCGGGCCCGACGGCGCGTTCGAGGTCCGTCTGGGCGGCACAGCGGCGGCGCGCAACTGGCTCGCGCTGCCCGAGGGCACCTCACGGATCACCACGCGCCACTACTACGAGGAGGAGCGCAGCGCGTCGGCGGACCCCGCGCGTCATCCGTTCCTGAGCATCCGCTGCACCAGCGTCACCACGCCGCCGCCACCGCCCGACGATGCCAGCGTCGCCGCCGGCATCCGCCGCGCGGCGCAGTTCGTGCGCTCGCGCACGCTCGGCATGCCGCCCATGGCGCAGCAGACGCCGCCTGCGTTCCTGTCGCTGGTACCAAACGAGTTCCCGGCCCCGGTGCCACCCGGGCAGATGGGACTGGCGGCGTTCGACGCCGCCTATTCGATGGCGCCGTGGTTCCTCGGCCCCGACCAGGCGCTGGTGGTGCGCGGACGCTGGGGCAGGTGCCGGTTCGCGAACGTGTGCCTGTGGAACCGCTTCCAGCAGACGCTGGACTACGCCAACCGGAGTGTGTCGCTGAACCGCCGCCAGACCGTACTGGAACCCGACGGCTCGTTCCGCATCGTGATCGCGCACCGCGATCCCGGCGTGCCCAACTGGCTCGACACCGAAGGGCGCGCGCTGGGGCTGGTGTTCTGGCGCTACTTCCTGCCGGAGGGCGAACTCGGGACGCCACGCGCCGAGGTGGTGCCGTTCGCGTCGATCGCGCGCCGCTGAGGCCTGGCGCTACGGCGCCCGGGTTTCGGTGCGCGCGCCTTCCGACCGCTACGCGCGCCTTTCCCGGCGCCGCCGACCGGCGCGGCCGTTCCCTCGAGTTGCGCCAGTTCGTCCTCGAGATAGTCGAGCAGCCTCTGCATGTGCGGAACGGTCTTGCGGCAGGCGATCAATCCGAAATCGACGGCATCACGCCGGCTGACCACGGTGATGTTCAGGGCGCTGCCATCGATGATCAGCGACAGCGGATACAGGCCGCCGAGCTTCAGGCCCTGCCAGTACATCTCCTGACGCGGACCGGGCACGTGCGAGATGACCACGTTGCCGAGGGTCTTGTGCGGGTTGCGTCGCAGCACGCTGTTCAGCGCGCCGGGCATCATCATGGTGGCGGCGTAGGCCGTCAGCTGGCCGGGAGACAGCTTCTGCATGCGCTCCTTGTTGTAGTCCATGCACTCCTTGATCGCGACGAGGCGCTCGCTCGGGACGTCGAGGTTGGTCGCCAGATGCGTCAGCGTGAACGCGATCTCGTTGCCGGCGGCGTGACTGCCCCGACGCCGCACCGATACCGGCACACAGGCGACCAGCGGAGCCTCCGGCAGCGTGTCGACCTCCGCGAGATAGCGACGCAAGGCACCGCCGCACATGGCGAGGATGACGTCGTTGCTGGTCGCCCCGTGCGCTTTGGCGACCGCCTTGATGCGCGACATCGAGTAGGACTGCGCCGCAAACCGCCGCGTACCGGTGACCTGGTCATTGAACAGGCAGCGAGGCGCCTGACCGCCCATCACCAGTTTCGGGTTGCCGGCGCGGTAATCGTCGATGCTGCGCCGCAGTTCGCGCAGCACGGGCATGACCGACTTCAGTCCCTCGCGGGACAGTGAGCGCACCGCCGTGATGCCGCCGGTCGCCGGCGTCGGCACGGGCAGCGCTTGCGCGGTGTCGGACTTCATCGTCTCGACTTCCCAGAACGGCGGCAGGCGCAGCGACTCCTCGACGCTGGTCGCCATGCATTTGACCAGCAGGCGGATGCCGGCCACGCCGTCGACCACGGCGTGGTGGATCTTCACGTAAACCGCAATGCGGCCGTCCTCGAGACCTTCGATGAGGTAGACGCGCCACAAGGGGTACGCCCGGTCGAGGTGGCCTCCGTGGAGACGGGAAACCATGGCGAGCAGTTCACGGATCCTGCCCGGCGCCGGCAACGCCAGGTGAACGAAATGGTGCGCCAGGTCGAAATCACTGTCTTCGCGCCAGTAGTGCAGGCCATTGCGGCGAACCAGCCGCCAGTTGAAGGGCGGCGCCGCCCGGGTGGACTGGCGCAACTTCTCCGCGAGCTGCGCCGCGAATTCCCCGCGCGCACCGGCAGGGGGCTCGAACAGCATGAGCACTCCCACGTGCAACGGCTGCCTGCGGCTTTCCAGCCGCAGGAAGGTGTCATCGATCATGCCGAGCTTTTTCATGCTTGCGGCCATGCCGATCAGCCCGGACGCTTCGCCCGCTTGGTCGGCTCGATCCCGAGCAGCTTCGCCATGTTCAGGCCGAAGATCTTCGCGCGGTCCTCGTCGGTGATGTAGGCCCACCCCCAGCCGCGGTGCCCTTCCTCGTCGATCTGGAAGGTGTGGAAGGGATCCACGCAGTCCTTCATGCCGGAGCCGTTGGTGTCGCTGCCCCAGACGATCTTGTCGACCGTCGCGTACAGCATCGCTTCGCCGATCAGTTCCTGGAACAGCTTGGGCCGCCAGCTCGCCGCGTGGTTGAGGAAGCTCACGCTGATGTAGAGGTTCGGGAACGTGGCCGCCAGCAGATTCAGCTCGCGATGGTGCGGCCAGCCGAAATGGAAGGCCACGATGCGCAGGTCGTAGAAGTCGTACAGGACGTCCTCGAGCAACGCCGGGTGGCAGTACTTGCTGCGGCCACCGTAGATATAGCCCGTCCCGGTATGCACCTGCATCACCAGACCGAGCTCCTGCGCCTTGGCGTAGAAAGGCCACAAGCGCTTGTCGTTGATGTAGGTGTCTTCGGGAGAATAGAACTTGAAGACCTTGACGCCGAATTCCTTGACCATGAATTCCATTTCACGGATGGCTTCGTCGACGCCGCGCTGGATGATCGGGCCGAAGTTCGGACACATGATGAAACGGTCGGGATACTGCTGCACCCCGGTCAGCATCCACGCGTTGGTCGAGATCGGCGTCGTGCCGCCGCTGCAGAACAGGAACGCCTCCGGGATGACGCAGGCCATGTCCGTGCCCGAGGCATCCATGTTCGTGATCATCTTCTCGAACGGACCCATGCCGTCGTTCTCCATCGACGGGAACTCCTCGACCAGCGGCCGGATGCAGCCCTTCAGCGAGTGCATGAAGCGTTGCGTGCCCTGGTAAGGCGCCAGCTGATGCCACATGGCACCGTCGATCGGATGCGTCTCGGTATCGATGATGAAATAGTCCTTCTTCGTCATGCGCGCGGCTCCTGTGGTTGGTCGGCCGACATTAGCACAGCGGGTGCGGTGTGCAAACGAACCGGCATGCGGCGCAACTCCCGCCCGCTGAAGCCTTGTTTATACTGGCCGCGAGCGCCTGCCCTGCGGCGCCTGGAGCCCGATGATGCCGGAAGTCCACCCCACGATCTGCCGCGTGTGCGCCGCCCACTGCGGCATCCTTGCCGAGGTTGCCGAGGGGCGCGTCGTCGCCGTTGCCGGTGATCGCGACAACCCGCTCTATCGCGGCTACCTCTGCCCGAAGGGGCGCACGCTCGCCGAGCAGCAGAATCATCCGGCACGACTGCTGCATTCAATGAAGCGAGCGAGCGATGGCACGCAGGCGCCGATCGCGCACGGACAGGCGATCGACGAGATCGCCGTGCGCCTGCAGGAGATCCTCGCGCGCCACGGCCCGCGCTCGATCGCGCTCTACACGGGCACCTATGCCTACATGTACCCGGCGGCGGCGCCGGTGGCGATGGCCTGGATGAATGCCATCGGCTCTCCCATGCGCTTTGCGCCGGCCACGATCGACAAGCCGGGCAAGGGCATCGCGATGGCTTTGCATGGCCGCTGGGAGGCGGGTCCGCAGACTTTCCGCGATGCGGACGCGTGGATGATCGTCGGCGCCAATCCGCCGGCATCCCGCTCGATCGGGGCACCGCCGAACAACGGTGCGGGGCAACTGCACCATGCCGTGCGGCGCGGCATGCAGCTGGTCGTCATCGACCCCAGACGCACCGAGACGGCACGGCTCGCCACCGTTCACCTGCAGGGTCGGCCGGGCCAGGATCCGGCGCTCCTGGCGGGCATGCTGCGCGTGATCCTGACGGAAGGCCGGCACGACCGCGATTTCGTGACGGCCAACGCGCAGGGACTGGATCGGCTTGCCGCTGCGGTCGCGCCGTTCACGCCGGACGTCGTGGCGCAGCGCGCCGACGTGCCGGCCGAGTTGCTGGTGCGTGCGGCACGCATCTTCGCCACCGGGCCGCGGGGCTTCGCCGTTGCCGGGACGGGGCCGAACATGGCGCCTCGCGGCACGCTGAGCGAGTACCTGCTGCTCTGTCTGAACACGGTCTGCGGGCGGTGGCTGCGCGCCGGCGAGCGCGTGCCGAACCCGGGGGTGCTGCTGCCCGCGTTCCTGCCGCGGGCGCAGGCGATCGCGCCGGTGCCGGGCTGGGGCTTCGGCGAGCAGATGCGGGTGCGCGGCCTCACCATGAGCGCCGCCGGGTTGCCGACCGCGGCACTCGCGGAGGAAATCCTGCTCGAAGGCGAGGGCAAGATCCGGGCACTGATCTGCGTCGGCGGCAATCCGGTGGCCGCGTGGCCGGACCAGCAGAAGACACTCGCCGCGATGCGGAGCCTGGATCTGCTCGTCACCATCGATTGCGAGATGTCGGCCACGGCGCAACTCGCGCATTACGTGATCGCGCCACGGCTGTCGATCGAGCAGCCGGGCATCACGCTGCCGGTCGAGACGCTTTCAGGCTATGCCTACGGTATGGGCTACGAGGCACCGTATGCCCAATACACACCGCGACTCGTGGATCCACCGGCCGGGTCCGACGTGATCGAGGACTGGGAGTTCTTCCATGGCCTCGCGCGGCGCATGGGGCTGTCCCTGTCACTGCAGGCCGCGTATCCATGGATGCCCGCCGCCGCTGCCGCCGAGCCCGTCGCGCTCGACATGGAGCGCCGGCCCACCACCGATGATCTGCTCGGGATCCTGTGCCAAGGTTCGCGCATACCGCTCGCAGAGCTCCGGGCGCACCCCCACGGTCATGTGTTCGACGACGGGTCCGCCACGGTACGTCCGCAGGACCCGGCCTGCACGGCACGGCTCCAACTCGCCGATCCGTCCATGCTGGAGGAACTCGGGGAGGTCGTGCGCGAAGCCGAGGAAGAGGCGCGGGAATTCCCGTACCGGCTCATTCCCCGTCGCCTCCCGGACGTCTACAACTCCTTCGGTCGCAGCTACGCCTTGCTGGTGCGCAAGTACCGCACCAACCCGGCCTTCATGCATCCGGATGATCTGGCCGCGCTCGGCGTGCACTACGGTGAGCTGGTCGAGATCCGCTCGGGCCATGGTGCAATCCTCGCCATTGCCGAGGCGGATGCCGGGCTGCGGCGCGGACTGGTGTCGATGAGCCACGCCTTCGGGGATCTTCCCGGCGGCGACGAGGCGGAACGCGTGCGCAACGTCGGGAGCAATATTTCACGGCTGATACCGGTGGACCGGGATTTCGACCCGCACAGCGGCATGCCGCGCATGAGCGCGGTGCCCGTGGACGTGCGCCGCCACGCTGCGCAACGCCCTGTCGGGGAACCTCATGATTGATCACGCAAACACGGGGACCACGCCATGAGCGGCAGCGACGCCGTCACGTGTGGTCACTCACGGCGCCGCGTCGGGATAGTCCACCGCGCGGGATTGCTGCGCCCAGTCCTCCAGACGTTGTTGCAACTCGGCAAGCTTGGCGCGATAGCTCGCCAGCAGCCCGGTTCCCAGCACCAGCGTCGGTGGCGGATCGTCCATCGTCGCCAGCCGGAGGAAGACTTCCGCCGCACGCTCTGGGTCTCCGGGCTGCTTGCCGTCCATCGCGGCGATCGCATCCAGCCGTGCGCCCACCGTCTCTGCGTAGTCCTGCATGCGGCGCGGGCTGCGCTGCATCGAGCGGCCCGACCAGTCGGTCCTGAATGCACCGGGCTGCACGGATACCACCCGGATCCCGAGCGGAGCGACCTCACGGGTCAGTGCTTCCATCAAGCCCTCGAGGGCGTACTTGGATGCGCTGTAGTAGCCGGTACCCGGATTCGCCATCAAACCCGCCTGGGAGGAATTGTTCAGGATGCGGCCGGCGCGCCGCGCACGGAAGTGCGGCAGCACGGCGAGCGTCATCTGCACGGTGCCGAAAAAATTGGTCTCGAACATCGCGCGGACGGCCGCCTCCTCACCCTCCTCGATGGCGGCGACGTAGCCGTAGCCGGCATTGTTGACCAGCACGTCTATGCGTCCGAATCGTTCGATGGTATCCGCGACGGCGCATTCCCGCTGGGACGCATCGGTGATGTCGAGCGCCAGCGCGATGGCCGTCTCCGGATAGGAACGGCAGAGGTCGGCGAGGGTTTCGGGGCGCCGTGCCGTGACCGCCACGCGGGCACCGGCCGCCAGCGCGCAGCGGGCGATTTCACGGCCGAAGCCGCTCGAACAGCCGGTGATCAGCCATACCGTGTCTGCAGGATCCCTCATGTGCTCCCGTTCTCCGCCAGGCGCCAGGCGTAGCTCTGCGCACGCCGTTCCAGTTGTTCCCTTCGCCCGACCGCATCGACGCGCGGAACGCCGGCCGGCAGCACCGCATCGAGTTCCGCCAGCGGCACCAGCGCCGAGCGCACACCCAGGTCCGGCCCGGGTCGACCGGTCGCGAACTCGGCCCAACGCAGCGTGAGTATCCCCTCGGGCATGTCGGTGGGGTCGAGCCAGTTGTGGACTCCGGGGTCGCGCATCGCCAGCACGAAGGTGTACGCGCCATCGGTGTCGGGCAACGCCTGGCAGCGGTTCAGGCAGCCGTTGCGCTGCACGATCTCGTTGGTCGTTCCCCAGACATTGGTGATCGGCGCGATGAAATACGCCGCGCCGCCCATCGTCACGTTCAACACCAGCGCGGTATCGGCGTCCGGTAACACGAACTGACCCAGAATGTAGATCTGGTTGCGCAGGGCACCGTCGCTGTCGCGGTCGATGACGAAACCGAACGCGTTGGCCGGCTTGTCCAGCGCCTGGCGATTCCAGCGCGTGGTGTTGGTCGCCCAGTCGTGCAGGTACTGCCTGATCCGTGTCAGGTTTTCCTTCTCGCTCCACGGCGGACGCGGCGGCTCGCCACCGAGCCGTTCCACACTCAACTCGTTGGCCCGGTCGTTCGCCCAGTCGAAGATCACGTCGCGAATATAGAACTCGTGGGCATCTTCGGTCAGGCGCACGTGGTTCGGCCGCCCCCCGGGCGGGTCAGCGTCCACGCTGACCTCGAAGTACCCCTGCGCATCGACCACGAGGTCCTTGCCGTCGAGCAGGCCGACGGTCTGCATGTGCCGGTTCCACAGCGTGAAGTAGTTCTCCACCAGCCTGCGCTCGGCGACCCGGCCACGGATCACGTAGCGCTGCGTATGATCGACCGGAATCACCCGGTACACGGTGTCGGGGTTGTCGATGCCCCAGCGGCTACCCGGGATGCGCACGCCCCGCAGTGAATGCGGCAGGCGGGTGATCGTGATCACCTTCGGATACAGCGGATCCTGGTTGAGCGCCCAGATCACCGCGCCGTACATCACTTCCTCGAACGACCGCTCGAAGCAGCCCCGCATGGCATCGGACGGTTGCACCAGATCCAGCCAGTACCCGCGCAGGCGCTCGCGCTCCGCCGCGATTTCCGGGTGCTGGTGGTACGCGAGCCCGAGCATCTCGTGTTCGCGCTGCTCCGGTGTATCGACCGGGTTGTGAGGCCGCATGTCAGGTTCTCCTGTCGTATCGCCTAGTAAGTGTATGTGACGTCCACGCCGTACATGCGGGGAGGAATGAACGAATCCACCGCGAAGCCCAGCGCCCCGAAATCGATTCCCCACTCCCGGTATTCCTCGTCGCCGAGGTTCTTGCCCCAGAGGGCGACCTGCAGTTCGCCGGCACCCGCGTCGATCCCCCTCAGTGTCGCACGGGCGTTGACCAGCGTCTGGTCCTCGGCGCTGTCGTAGAGGTTGTTCACCGGATGGAAATAACGCTCGCCCGTGTACGACGCATCGACCTGCAATGCCAGATCCCCCAACGGGAACGAGGGCACCGCGTACTCCAGTATCAGCGAGCCTTTTTGCCGCGGTGTGTGGATCGTTTTCGCGAAGTCGGAGATGTCCACGTTCACCTTTCCCGAGGGCAAACCGGTGACGGGATCGCTCGGCGTCGTTTCGAATTCGTTGATGTCGATGTCGATGTAGCCGAAGTTCGCCTGCAGCAGCCAGCCCGGCGCGGGGATGAACGCCACCTCGAGTTCCAGGCCCAATGCCTCCTGTTCACCGGAGTTGGCGATGACCGACGACGCCCCGTTCGAGCCGGCCTCGAACTGCGTGACCTGCTTGTCCTCGTAGACGTAATGGAACAGGGCGCCATTGATGCGCAGTCGTTGATCCATCAGATCCGCCTTGGCTCCGATCTCGTAAGAGACGACGTTTTCCTCGTCGAAGGGCGTGGCGAAGCCGCTGGAGGTGGACGCACGGGCGTTGAAACCGCCGGAGCGAAAGCCCGTGGCGATGGTGGCATAGGTGTTGATGTCGTCGTTGACCGCATAACTCACGGTCAACGCGGGGTTGACGTTGGACCAGGAGTCGTCCGCGTCAACCTGGTTCAGCCCCTCGCTGCGGATGATGCCCGAATTGCGCAGGAATGCCTCCTTGTTGTCGCGGGTGTAGCGCAACCCCCCCGTGACCTCCCACTGCTCGGTCAGTGCGTAGCTCAGCTGCCCGTACGCTGCCACGGAGTCGTTGTCGGATCCGTACTGGAAGATCGGCGTCGACAATACCGTGTCCTTGCCGAGGCATGCCGCCGGATTGGTGAACGTTCGATCGCGGCAGAGGAAGGATTGCGTTCCCTGGGGCAGGCGGCCATAGGCCATGACGGCCGGAAAAACAAAGGTCTGCGGATTGTCCTCGTAGGTTTCCTCCTCGAAGTAATACAGCCCGAAGGTGTATTTCATGCGCTCTTCGAACGCGTCACCCAGTACCTGCAACTCCTGCGTGAACTGGTCCTGCTCGTCGTAGCGCACGGCCGAGAACATCGACACGAATTGCCCCGCGGGAATGACGCCACCCTTGCCGTCGAGCACCGTCAGGCCGTCCGACGGAAAGGCTCCGTATTCGTTGCCCGTGGTACCTGCATCCCAGTCGCGGTACGCGGTGATCGATTTCAGGGTCACACCGCCCACCTCCCATGCGAGGGTCAGGGCGTAGCCGTCGATCGTGGACCAGGTATCCGGCCGGGTGGAGATCGCCATGGGCAGGCCATCGAGCCGGTCCGGAGACGCGAACTCCGTGGCCTGCGCGTAGATCGCGCCCCCGAGGCTCGTCTGGTACGGCCGCACGTGTACGAGCTGGGGCAGCGAGCCGTTGGTGAGCCGGTCGGTGTAGTCGTAGGTGAAGTCGGCAGTGACACTGTCCGTCGGCTCCCAACGCACTGCGATCCTGGCCGCCTTCGACTTGTCGACCTCGCCGAGCTTGTTGTCGGCCAGGAGGTTGTCCAGCCACCCTTCGCGCTTCCAGTGCGTGTAGGACAGTGTCGCGGAGAGGTCCGCGTATTTGCCCGTGTCCACGGTCGTCTCGCTGCGATAGTAGTCGTAGTTTCCTGCGGCCAGCTTCTGCTTGAACCCGAATTCGGCGGCCGGTTTGCGGGTGACGAGGTTGATGGCGCCGCCGATCGCATTGCGTCCGTACAACGTACCCTGGGGACCGCGCAGCACCTCGATGCGTTCCAGTTCCACGGTGTCGAACGCGGCCCCGGAGATCCTGGCGATATACACACCGTCCGCGTACAGCCCCACCGTCGGCTCCGTGAGCAGCGAAGGATCGCTGGAAGACATGCCGCGCATGCTGTAGCCGTAGTTGTCGTAGCTTCCGGGCGGTTTGCGAATCTCGAGGTTGGGGGTGTACTTGGCCACATCGCCGGCTTCGCGCACGCCGAGCCGTTCGAGGTTGACCGCGTCGAAACTCGAGATCGAGATCGGTGTTTCCTGCAGGTTCGCCTCGCGCTTCTGCGCGGTGACGATGACTTCGTCGAGCACATCAGCGCGGGAATCCGCGGATTCCTGCGCCAGCACCGGCCCGATGGCGCCGGCGAGCGACAGGGAAATGAACAGGGACAGCGACTTCTCGTGCGTGTGACTCATGGCAGGTTCTCCTCGATCGTTGTTCTATTGTCAGAGACCGTTCGACACGCACGATTTTGGTAAACGCGGTATCGCGCTTTCGGATAGTAAACTCGGTATCAGAAAAAGCAAGCGCGAATCATGCCCGCCGGATCGACCGGCAGGCCGGGGACCGCGATCAGGAAAACGTGCGGGCGGGGACGCTAAGCCCCAGATCGGCGATGACCCGTGACAGGCTGGCCCGCATCCACTGCATTCGGCGCAAGCCGACGATCGTGCCGTAGTCCTCTTCGATTTCGCGAAACGCCTGGAGCAGGTCCGCGCTGAACACGACGCCTGCCGGCGTGAACTCCACGCGGCGAACGCGGCGGTCGCTCGGATCCTCACGCGACACGACGTAGCCCAGGCGCTGCACGGCGGTGACCTGCTTGCCCATGGCCTGCAGGGATATCGCGGCCGAATCCGCCAGCGCTCCGAGGGACATTCCCCCGAGACCGAGGTGGCTCAGGACCGCGACATGATCGAAGCGGATCCGGTGATGACCGTGCCGCGCCATGATCTGCGCGCAGCGTCGATGGTAGTCGTCTCCCGCCAGTTGCAGGTAACGCCCCAGATTGTGCGAGAGGTAGGCTCCGGAGCGGGTTCGCCGGTGCCCCGGTTGCGGGGAGTGGATGGCCTGCTGTCCGCTGGGCGTGATCTCGACGCCCAGGCGTTGCAGGAAATCGAACAGTCGCTCTTCGAGTTGTTCGAGCGTGTCGGCGCCGACCAGCCCGGAGTATTCGGCATAGATGCGCTCGATGATCCGGCTGGAGTCCTCCAGCAGACGGATACCCTGCGGCGTGAACCGGATCCGGGTCGCGCGACGGTCCTGGAGGTCCGGCTCGCGCATCACGAATCCCTGCGCAACCAGATCCTCAACGATTTTCGCCATGGCACGGTGGGTGATGCCGGCACGCTCGGCGAGCGTGGTGAGGCGATTGCCCTGCAATTCGAGGTTGCGCAGCAGCGCACCGTGCACGGGCCTGATGGCGCCATAGCCGTGGCGCCGGTACTGAACCAGGATGCGCGCGGAAAAATCGTTGGCCACCGCGATCATGCGATGGCCCAGGCTCTGCGAACGCGCGGCGTCCAGCGCCTGCTGTGTCAAGCGGTGTGTAGCCAAACCAGCATCTTCTCCGCAACACGGCGTCGTGGGGCGAACGATAACATCAGCCGCCCTCGATCGCTGCCAGCGGCACTTCCCAGACCTCGCCGTTGGCAAATTCCAGGATCCAGATGTCGTCCTCCAGCCGGGCCTTCACGTCACGGTTGGTGGCGTTGACATAGCCGCTCATGAAATTGATCGTGAACTGCGCACCCGACTGGTTGCGCACCGTGATCGAGGCCTGATTGTTCTCCATGCGTGCGATGCCGCCCGGGCAACTGCCGAACTCGGATTCACCGGCGGCCTTGCAGATGAATCGATTCATGCCGGCTTACCCCCGTGGAACGTTCACTCGCAATCCGCCCTTCGCGTTTACACCCCTTCACGCCCGCTGAGCGTAGCCGGAGGCAAGCTGACGACGTAACGGCCAACCTGATCCATGATCAGCGCTCCTCGATCGTGTTGGG
>CAUJIL010000154.1 GCA_963204845.1 Pseudomonadota bacterium
GTGCTCGTAGCCGAGCTCGGCGATCAGGCCGAGTTCCTTCCCCAGCAGTTCGCGAACCCGCCCGGGCACGCCGGCGGGCCAGCGCCGCCGGGCGCCGTCGTCCACCAGCCGCGCCAGCCAGGCGGTCGGCGAGACGCCGGACGGCACCACCTCGGCCGGATACTCGTAGCGCAGTTCGTCGAGCGAGAAGCTGCAGCGTCCGGCGATGCGCAGCGTTTCGGCGAGCAGCGCCGGCGGGTGGATGCGGGCAAGCCGCGCCAGCGGGCGCAGGTGTCGCTCGGCGTTCGGCGCCAGCCGCGTACCCAGTTGCTGCACCGGCTCCCCGAGCCGGATCGCGCACAGGGTGTCGGCGAGCGCCTTGCGCTGTGGCACGTGCATCAGCACGCCCCCACAGGCGACCAGCGGCAGGCCGAGGCGCTGCGCGCTGTCGCACAGGCGCAGGTACTGCGCCTGGTCATCGGCGCCGAGCAGCAGTTCGACCCCGAGCCACAGCCGGCCAGGAAACAGCGCCTGCAACGCTGCAGTACGGGGGACGATCGCATCGGCGCCAGTATCGGTGGCGCTTTCCGGCACCCAGATCGCCAGACAACGGCTTACCCCGCACGCCAGATCGTCCGCTCGCAGTTCGTAGCCGCCCTTGGGGCTGCGCCGGCGCGCCAGCGTGATCAGCCCCGACAGCTCCGCATAGGCCGCGCGGTCGGGTGCGAGCAGCACCAGCACGCCCTCCGGATCGAAGCGGAACTCGGCACCGACGATCAGCTGCAGGCCGTGCTCGCGCGCGGCCACGTGCGCCTTCACTACGCCCGCCAGCGAACACTCGTCGGTCAGTGCCAGCGCGCGATAGCCCTCGCGCGCCGCCTGGGCGACGAGTTCGGCCGGATGCGAGGCGCCGCGCAGGAAGCTGAAGTTGCTGAGGCAGTGCAGCTCGGCGTAACTCATGGGCACCGAATCCCTATGCTGTACGTATGAACAGTATACGGATTCGGTGCCCGTTGCCCAGTTACCATACGCGGCATTGCCACAGCCAGCGTGAGCGCGATGAGCCGATCCCCCGCACCGTTCTGGAAGACCACGCCGCTTGCGCGCATGAGCCGCGCCGAATGGGAGTCGGTGTGCGACGGCTGTGGCCTGTGCTGCCTGCAGAAGCTCGAGGACGAGCACACCGGACGCATCTACTACACGAACGTCGCCTGCCGGCTGCTGGACCGGCAGAGCGGGCGCTGCAGCGACTATGCCCACCGGCGCCTGCGGGTCCCGGACTGCATCGAACTGACGCCGGATACCCTCGTCGATTACCGCTGGCTGCCCGAGACGTGCGGCTACCGGCTGCTGGCCGAAGGCGAGGAACTGCCAGAATGGCATCACCTGGTCTGCGGCGACCGCGACGCCGTGCACCGCGCGGGCGTGTCGCGCGTCGGGCGCATGCTCGGCGAGGACGAGGTGCGCGACGAGGACCTGGAGGACTACATCATCTTCCGCATCGGCTGAAACACACGCTCATCCCCAGCGCGGTGGGCGTTTCTCCGCGAACGCGGCGAATCCCTCGCGCGCGTCCTCGCTCTGGCTGAGGCGCGCGATCATCAGCTGCGCGTACTCGAAGCACTCGGGCAGGCTCATGTCCTGCATCGCGTGGAACGCCTTCTTGCCGAGGCGGATTGCCTGCGGGGAGTTGTCGAGGATCCGCCCGAGCAGCACGTCGAGTTCGCTGTCGAGCTGCTCGCGCGGCACCACGCGGTTCAGCAGCCCGTAATCGCGCGCCTCGGCGGCGCCGAAGGACTCCGCGGTCAATGCCATCTCGAGCACTCGCCGGCGGGGAACCAGACGCAGCATGTAACCGAGGATCATCAGCGGGAACACACCGACGCGCACCTCCGGCACGCCGAAGCGCGCGTCGTCGGTCGCGATCGCCAGATCGCACATGCACAGCAGCCCCACGCCACCGGCCAGCGCGGCGCCGTTGACGCGCGCGATCAGCGGCTTGTTGCAGGCCTCGGCAGCGCGGAACACCTCGACGAACGGGTGCGTGTCGCCACCGCTGAACACGCCGCCGCCGCGCTGCGCCTCGCCGAGGTCGGCGCCGGCACAGAACGCGCGTTCGCCCGCGCCGGTGAGCACCACCGCGCGCACGCCGTCGTCGGCGGCCGCGGCGAGCAGCGCCGCGTGGATTCCCCCGAGCACCTCGGTGTCGATCGCATTGCGCTTCTCCGGCCGGTTGATCGTGATCCACAGCACGCGATCGCGTCGCTCGACAAGCACCGCCGTCATCGACTCATCTCCGCAGGTTGACTCCGGGACATTCGCATCACCCACCGGCGCGCGCACCACGCGCAGCATTGCCGCACCAGGTTGCCGCAGCGCGTGCTTGACCCTATCGTGGCGCATTCTTGCGCAGCACGACCGGCAGGGACAAGCGACGGCAGCCGGCGAGGCTGCGCGCCGCACCCCGCCACAGGAGCAGATGATGCGTTTCACCGCCGAACACGACGCCATCCGGGCCACCACCGCGCGACTGATCGACGCCGAGATCAATCCGCACACCGCCGCATGGGAAGCGGCCGGAATCTTTCCGGCGCACGAGGTCTTCCGCAAGCTCGGAGGGCTCGGGCTGCTCGGTATCACGAAGCCGCCCGAGTACGGCGGCCTGGGACTCGATTACAGCTACCAGATCGTGTTCGCCGAGGAACTCGGTCGCATCGCCTGCGGCGGTGTCGGCATGGCGATCGGCGTGCAGACCGACATGGCAACGCCGGCGCTGGCGCGCTTCGGCAGCGACGAGTTGCGTCGCGAATTCCTCGCGCCGGCGATCAGCGGCGACTATGTCGCCTCGATCGCGGTCAGCGAACCGGGCGCCGGCTCCGACGTGGCCGCGATCACCACCCGCGCGGTGCGCGACGGCGGCGATTACCTGATCGACGGCAGCAAGATGTGGATCACGAATTCCACCCAGGCCGACTTCCTCTGCCTGCTGGCGAACACCGGCGACGGCGCGCCACACGCGAACAAGTCGTTGATCGTGGTGCCGACGAATACCCCGGGGGTGAGTTTCTCGCCGCGGCTCGACAAGCTCGGCATGCGCTCGTCCGACACCGCGCAGGTGTTCCTCGACCGTGTGCGCGTGCCGCAGCGCCACCGCATAGGCGAGGAGGGCGCCGGTTTCCTGTACCAGATGCTGCAGTTCCAGGAAGAGCGGCTGTACGCCGCCGCCGGCGGACTGAAGACGCTGGAAGGCTGCATCCAGGCCACCATCGACTACACCCGTGAACGCAAGGCCTTCGGGCGGCCGATCCTCGACAACCAGGTCGTGCACTACCGGCTCGCGGAACTGCAGACCGAAGTCACCGCGCTGCGCGCACTGGTCTACGACGCGGTCGAGGGTTACGTCGCCGGCGAGGACGTCACGCTGAAGGCGTCGATGGCGAAGCTGAAGATCGGGCGTCTGAGCCGTGAGGTGAGCGACGCCTGCCTGCAGTACTGGGGCGGCATGGGCTTCATGTGGGACAACCCGGTCGCACGCGCTTACCGCGACACACGCCTTACCTCGATCGGTGGCGGCGCCGACGAAGTGATGCTGTCGATCATCTGCA
>CAUJIL010000155.1 GCA_963204845.1 Pseudomonadota bacterium
CCAAGGTCGACCCGCAACTGCTGGCGGGTCCGATGCCGGCCGCGCCCGCCGCCCCGAATTCGCAAGGAGACATGAACTGATGCTCGACCCCAAACTGCTGGAAATCCTCGTCTGTCCGGTCAGCAAGGCGCCGCTCGAATACGACCGCGAGAAGCAGGAACTCGTCTGCCGCGCGAGCGGGCTCGCGTATCCGGTGCGCGACGGCATCCCGGTGATGCTCGAGAGCGAGGCGCGCCAGCTGACGCTCGAGGAGCGCGAGCGCGGCTGAGCCGCGGCAATCTTCACGCGGGACGCGTAGCGGCCGCCTCCGTATAATCCGTCGCTCCCGACGCCGGCCGCCAGCAGCCAGCAGCCAGCAGGGCGATGGCGTCCCGTCTCAGTGGAAACAGATCGATGAATGGTGCCCGCATCAGGGAAGCGTTCCTGAGCTATTTCGAAAGCCGTGGCCACACGCGCGTGCCCAGCAGTTCGCTGGTGCCGGCCGACGACCCCACGCTGCTGTTCACGAACGCCGGCATGGTGCAGTTCAAGGACTGCTTCCTCGGCCGCGAGCAGCGGCCGTACGTGCGCGCGGTCAGCTCGCAGCGCTGCGTGCGCGCCGGCGGCAAGCACAACGACCTCGAGAACGTCGGCTACACCGCGCGCCACCACACCTTTTTCGAGATGCTCGGCAACTTCAGCTTCGGCGACTACTTCAAGCGCGAGGCGATCGGCTTCGCGTGGGAATTCCTGACCGAAGTCCTGGCGTTGCCGCGCGAGCGGCTGTGGGTCACGGTGTTCCACGACGATCTCGAAGCGGAGAAGATCTGGCTCGAGGAGATCGGCGTGCCGGCCGAGCGCTGCGTGCGCCTCGGCGAGAAGTCGAACTTCTGGGCGATGGGCGACACCGGACCCTGCGGCCCCTGCAGCGAGATCTTCTACGACCACGGCCCCGACGTGGCGGGTGGACCGCCCGGCAGCCCCGACGAGGACGGCGACCGGTACATCGAGATCTGGAACCTCGTGTTCATGCAGTTCGAGCGCTCCGGCGACGGCCGGCTCACCCCGCTGCCAAAGCCCTCGGTCGATACCGGCATGGGGCTGGAGCGCATCGCCGCCGTGATGCAGCAGGTGCACTCGAACTACGAGATCGATTTGTTCCGGCACCTGCTCGACGCCGCCGAGCGTGTCACCGGGGCCTCCGATCCCGCCAGCCCCTCGCTGCGCGTGATCGCCGATCACATCCGCTCCTGTGCGTTCCTGGTCAGTGACGGCGTGCTGCCGTCGAACGAGGGCCGTGGCTACGTGCTGCGGCGCATCCTGCGTCGCGCCTGCCGTCACGGCCACAAGCTCGGCGCGCGCGAGCCCTTCTTCCACCGGCTGGTCGCCCCGCTCGCCGAGGCGATGGGCGATGCGTATGCGGAACTGCACGCCAAGCGCGCCCAGATCGAGCGGGTGCTGCTGCTCGAGGAAGAGCAGTTCGCGCGCACGCTGGACACCGGCATGCGCATCCTCGAGCAGGACATCGCGGCGCTGGGCGGCGCTACCCTCGACGGCGAGACGGTGTTCAAGCTGTACGACACCTACGGTTTTCCCTTCGATCTCACCGCCGACATCGCGCGCGAGCGCGGGCTGGCCATCGACGAAATCGGTTTCGAGCGCGCGATGCGGGCGCAGCGCGAACGCGCGCGCGGCGCCAGCCAGTTCGGCGCCGGACAGCTCGGCGACGCCGGCGTCGATCAGCCGACCGTGTTCACCGGCTACCAGGCGCTGGTCGGCGGCGCGCGCGTGCTGTCCTTGCTGAGCGGCGGGCAGCGTGTCGAACGCGTCGAGGAAGGCGGCGAGGGCGTGGTGGTGCTCGATACCACGCCGTTCTACGCCGAGTCGGGTGGGCAGGTCGGTGACGCCGGCGTGCTCGAGGCGCCGGGCGTGCGTTTCGAGGTGCGCGATACGACCAGGGCCGGCTCGCTGTGGCTGCACCACGGGCGCGCGGTGTGCGGTGCGCTGCAGGCCGGCAGCTCGGTCGAGGCACGGGTCGAACCCGCGATCCGCACCGCCACCGCGCGCAACCACTCGGCCACGCACCTGCTGCACGCGGCGCTGCGCCAGGTGCTCGGATCGCACGTGATGCAGAAGGGCTCGCTGGTCGACTCGCAGCGGCTGCGCTTCGATTTCGCGCATTTCGAGGCGCTGACGCGCGAGCAGCTGCGTGCGGTCGAACGCCTGGTCAACGAGCAGATCCGCGCCAACACGCCGGTGCAGGTCGAACTGACCGACATGGACACCGCGCGCGAGCGCGGTGCGATGGCGCTGTTCGGCGAGAAGTACGGTGCCGAGGTCCGTGTGCTGACGATGGGCGAGGGCTTCTCGGTCGAACTCTGCGGCGGCACCCACGTGCGGCGTACCGGCGACATCGGGCTGCTGCGGATCACCGCCGAGACCGGGATCGCGGCCGGGGTACGGCGGGTCGAGGCGGTTACCGGGGCCGGCGCGCTCGCGCTGTTCGACCGGCTGGAGGAGCGCGAGGAACGGCTGGCGCAGCTCGTCAGGGGCAGCCCGGACAACGTGGTCGAGAAAGTCGAGCAGCTGGTGGCGGCGAACCGCCAGCTCGAGAAGGAACTGGCGAAGCTGCGCGTGCAACTCGCCAGCGGCGGTGGCAGGGACCTCGCCGCCAACGCGATCGACGTCGACGGCGTCAAGGTGCTCGCCGCACGGCTCGAAGGCGCCGACGCGAAGAGCCTGCGCACCACGCTCGATCAGTTGAAGGACAAGCTGGGGCGGGCCGTGATCGTGCTCGCGACGGTCGATGGCGACAAGGTCGCGCTGGTGGCCGGCGTGGGCGGCGGGCTCGAGGCGCGGCTGCGCGCCGGCGATCTGATGGCCGCGATCGCGCCGCTGGTCGGTGGCAAGGGAGGTGGCCGGGCCGATATGGCGCAGGGCGGGGGCAGCGATGCCAGCGCACTGCCGGCGGCGCTGGAGCGGGTCGCCGGCTGGGTGCGCGAGGCGCTGGGCGGCGCAGCCTGAGGGCGATCCGGCGCAAAGTCCGTGGGTGCTGCGCGCAATGCTTGGGAATCCGGGAAGGATTCTCTATAATCCCTCGCGCCCCAAATGGGACAGCGGTACTTCCGGGAGGTCGGCGACAGATCGGCCGGGGAGAATCCGCGGCACATAGGAGAATGGTTAGATGCTCATCCTGACGCGCCGGGTCGGCGAGACACTGATGATCGGCGACAACGTGACGATCACGGTGCTGGGCGTCAAGGGCAACCAGGTACGGCTCGGTGTCAACGCGCCGAAGGACGTGACCGTGCACCGCGAGGAGATCTACCAGCGCATCCAGCGTGAACACGGGAGCGACGACGAGCCCGGCGCACGCTGAACTAAGCCCGCGGCAATCGCCGCGGCACCGCAGTTTTCCGGAGAGATGGCCGAGTGGCTGAAGGCGCGCCCCTGCTAAGGGCGTATAGGCTAATCCCCTATCGAGGGTTCGAATCCCTCTCTCTCCGCCAATTCCAGGCTACCCCGCCAGCCGCCACGCTCCAGTGGTCAGGCGTTGCCGCCTGCGCACGGCGGGACGATTTCCGGCACGGGAGCACGGCATGAGCGACACAGTGAGCAACCAGGTGCGTTTCGATTTCGGCGGGGCGCAGGTGCTGGTGACCGGTGGCACCAGCGGCATCGGGGCGGCGATCGCCGCGGCGTACCGCGCCGCCGGCGCCCACGTCACGATCACCGGCACGCGGGCCGCGGCGGCGGACTACGACGCCGATCTGCACGGCTACCGCTACCTGCAGCTCGACATCGAGGACGCGGAGCAGGTCACGCGCGTGGCGGCCGCCCAGCAGCGGCTCGACATCCTGATCAACAACGCGGGGCTCGCGCTGCCGAGCCTGGGGCTCGACGAGTACGATCCCGAGGTGTTCGCGCGCGCCGTGAACATGCACCTGGTCAGTGCCTACCGCATGGCGCGCGGCTGCCGCGACGCGCTGGCGCGCAGCCCGCTTGCGGGCGGGGCGTCGGTGATCGGCATCGCGTCCATGAGTTCGTATTTCGGGATCGGCATCGTGCCCGGCTACGGTGCCGCCAAGACGGGGTTGCTCGGGCTCACGCGCGCGCTGGCGGTCGAGTGGGGCAAGCACAACATCCGGGTCAACACGGTCGCCGCCGGGCTGACCGAGAGCCGCATGACCGCCAGCACCTTCGAGAATCCCGCGTGGTCGGCGCCGACGCTGGCACGCACGCCCGCCGGCCGGCTCGGCGTGCCGCAGGACATCGCCGGGGCAGTGCTGTTCCTCAGCAGTTCCGCCGCCAGCTGGATCACCGGCCAGACGCTGGCCGTCGATGGCGGCTACACGGTCAGCGGCTGATCCGCCCAGCGCTGGTGTCACGGTTCGGGCCGAACAATGTCCCGTAGGTTCGGTCTGTGGCCGAACATCTTGAATGTCCGGGCACAGCCCGGACCTACGCGAACATGTCCGGGCACAGCCCGGACCTACGGGCGGGCGGCGTGGTGATCGTGCAGCACCTGCGCCACGCAGGCCGTGAGCCGGCGCGCGAACGGCACGTGCAGGAACTCGTTGGGCCCGTGCGCGTTCGATTGCGGCCCCAGCACCCCGGTGATCATGAACTGCGCCGACGGGAACGAGGCGCCGAGCATGCCCATGAACGGAATGCTGCCGCCTTCGCCCATGCACATGAACGGGCGCCCGAAATTCCGCTGTGAGGCGTCCGCCAGCGAACGCGCGAGCCACGGCGCCAGCGGCGGGGCATTCCAGCCGCCGGCCGCCTTGCCGTCGAACACGATCCGCGCACCACACGGCGGATCGTGTTCGAGCGCGCGCTGCACTGCGGCGAACGCGGCGTCGGCGTCTGCGGTCGGCGGCAGGCGGATGCTCAGCGCGAGCGCCGTGTGGGTCCGCAGTACGTTGCCGGCGGATGCCAGCGGCGGCAGGCCGTCGGCGCCGGTCACCGACAGCGTGGGACGCCAGGTACGGTTCAGCACGCGCTCGAGGTTGTCCTCGCCCATCGGGCGCACGCCATCGAGCAGCGGCAGGTCGCGCCACACCGCGTCGCCAAGCGCGGCGGCGACGTCGCGTGCCTGCTGCAGGCGGTCGGCCGGCACCTCCACATGCAGCTCCGGCAACAACAGACGTCCGGTTGCGGCGTCCTCGAGGCGCGCCAGCAACTGGCGCAGCACCCGGAAGCTCGACGGCGCGATGCCCGAGGCGCCGCCGCTGTGCACGCCCTCGCCGAGCACGTCGGCGCGCAGCCGGGCCCCGATCATGCCGCGCAGCGAGGCGGTGAGCCACAACTGTTCGTAGTTGCCGGCGCCGGAGTCGAGGCACACGATCAAAGACGGCGTGCCGATGCGCTCGCGCAGGTGCTCGATGTACGCGGGTAGATCGGGGCTGCCCGATTCCTCACCCGCTTCGATCAGCACCACGCAGCGTGCGTGCGGCAGTCCGGCGTGCTGCAGCGCGAGGATCGCGGCCAGCGACGCGTAGGCGGCGTAACCGTCGTCGGCGCCGCCGCGGCCGTACAGGCGCTCGCCGCGCAGCACCGGCGTCCACGGGTCGAGCCCCGGCGACCAGCCGCTCATCGCCGGTTGCTTGTCGAGGTGTCCGTACAGCAGCACCGTGTCCTCGCCATCGCCGGGAATTTCCAGCCACAGCAGCGGCGTGCGCCCCGGCAGCCGCACGACCTCGAGTTGCATGCCGCGCGGCGCATGCGCACGGCACCAGTCGGCGATCAGTCCGAGTGCGCGCTCCATGTGGCCGTGGCGCTCCCAGTCGGGATCGAACAGCGGCGACAGGTTCGGAATCCGGATGTACTCGCACAGCGAGGGCAGGATCGATTCCATCCACAGCGAGTCGATGAACCGGCGGAACATGGGGACAGCCACTGGCAGAGCTCCTCGGCGCGGGCGCTGCGGTCATCGTCGCCGATGGCCGCCACCGCTGCCAAGTCCGCCGCTGCGCGCGGGATCGGGGAAGGCAGTCGGGTCAGGGTATGGTCTTGGTGACGGGGCCGGCGGGTCGGCTGGCACGGCCATCCTCGTCGAGCGCCGAGACGCGGAACGACCAGACGCCGGGAGTCAGGCGTTCGAACAGCTGCCAGCGCGTCGCGGGATCGCCGATCGCGACGGTGCGTGTCTCGGAACTGCCCGTGCGGCTTGCCTGCACGCGGAAGCCGGCGAGTTCGTGACGGCACAGGGCTTCGCCGTTCTCGCGCGTGGCGGGGCGCGACCAGCCGAGCTGCGCCCAGGCGCTGCCGCTGGTCGCGGGAGGCTCGATCGCGCCGAACTCGTGGTAGACCGGCGGTGCACAGGCGAAACGGAACTGGCCTGCGCCGGGGAGCGGCAGGGTGAGCGTGGCCCCGGCGCTGCGCCCCGCCACCGTCGCGAATCCCCAGCGGCCGGAGCCGTCGATGGTCAGCGCCTCGGCGAATCCGTCACCGTCGAAGTCCGCCGCAGCGGCCACGCGGCGTTGCAGGTCGGAGCCGAGCGCCACCGTGCCGGAACCGTCGAGCCGCGCGCGCCCCATCAGCAGGGCCGTGTACACCGCCGCGGTGTCGCGCCGGGCGAGCAGTAAGTCGGTGAAACCGTCGCCGTTGAAGTCGGCCGTTGCTTGCAGCACCCAGACGCGGGCCGTCGGGATATCGGTCGATCCGGAAACCGTCTCGACCGCCGCGCCGTCCATGAACCCGGTCCACC
>CAUJIL010000156.1 GCA_963204845.1 Pseudomonadota bacterium
GGTCGACGACGAGACGGTGCGCCGCACCTTCGCCGCTGCCTGGGGCCGCGAGCAGGCCGCCCTTGCCGGGCTGACCTCGCTGCAGATGACGACCGCGGCGCGCGAGGGCGGCTTCGGCGCGCTGATGATCCTCGGCGAGGACCCGGTGGTGACCGATCCGGACCAGACGCACGTGCGGCGCGCGCTCGGGGCGCTCGATTTCCTGGTGGTCGTCGAACTCACGATGACCGAGACCGCCAAGCTGGCCGATGTGGTGCTGCCGGCGGCTGCGTTCAGCGAGAAGGACGGCACCTTCACCAACTGCGAGCGGCGCGTGCAGCGCGTGCGCAAGGCGGTGGATCCGCCGGGGGAGGCGATCGAGGACTGGCGCATGCTGGGCCGGCTCGCCGCGCGCATGGGCTACGAGGGCATGGACTGGCGCGACGCCGGCGCGATCTTCGACGAGATGGCGGCGCTGGCGCCGCCGTTTGCGGCGATGTCGTGGGCACGGCTGGAGCGCGGCGCAGGACTGCAGTGGCCCTGCGACGCCGGCCATCCGGACGGACTGACGGTGCTGCACGAGCAGCGTTTCCCGACCGCCAACGGGCGCGCGCGACTGATTCCGGTCAGCCATAGCGGTCCGGTCGAGGTGCCCGACCGGGACTATCCGCTCGCGTTCACCACCCACCGGCTGCACTACCACTACGGCTGTGGCTCGATGAGCCGCAAGTCACCGCTGCTCGAGCGCGAGACGCCCGACGGCGTGCTGTTCATGAATCCGCGCGACGTGGCGGCGGCGGGGCTGCACGATCATGCACCGGTCGGCGTCAGGTCGCGGCGCGGTTACCTCGAGACGCGCGTGATCGCCAGCGACGAGATGCCCGAAGGGCTGGCGACCATGCCCTACCATTTCCGCGAGGCGCCGTCCAACCGCCTGACCAACGACGCGCAGGATCCGGTCACGCACATGCCCGAACTCAAGGCCTGCGCGGTGCGCGTCGAGGCACTCGACCATCCACCGCGCACGATCGACCGCATCGACGCCGACGCCGGCGACGGGGGTGGGGCATGACGCCGGCCTGGCTGGTCGAGGATATCGATGCGTTGCGCGTGCATCTGGCCGCGGGGCGCGAGTTCCACGAGGTCGTCGCCGACGACGGGGCACCGCCCGCGTGGACGCGCACCGTGCCGGCCGAGCGGCGCTTCGGCGCTCCCGTGGCGGGGGTGCCGCAGGAAGGACTGAAGGAACGTTTCTTCGCCGCGCGCGAGCGTCTGTTCGTGTTCGACGGCAAGCTGTTCCGCGAAACGCTGCCCAGCGTGCCGCCGCGGGTGTTCTTCGGCGTGGCGGCCTGCGACGCCAGCGCGCTCGCGGTGCACGACCGCTTCCTCGCGGCCGATCCGTACTACCGCGCGCGCCGCGACACGGCGCTGATCGTCGGCATCGATTGCGTGACACCGTGCATCGGCGGCTTCTGCGCGGTGGTCGACGCGGGTCCCTTCGTGCGCCCGCGTGGCGCCGACCTGATCCTGCATCCGTGCGCGGACGGCCGCTGGCTGCTGCTCGCCGTGGGCGAGCAGGGTGAGCGTGCGGTGAGCGGGCTCGGACTGCCGGCTGCCGATGCGGCACTGCCGGCACGGCGGCGGGCGCGCGAGGCGGAGGTCGTGGCGGCGTTCGAGGACCAGGCATGGATGGAACCCGCGATCGCGCGCATCGACGCCAACGCAGTCGACCCTACGTTGTGGGAAAGCATGGCGCTGCAGTGCCTGGCCTGCTCGGGCTGCGTCAGCCTGTGCCCCACCTGCTCGTGCTACGCGACGCGCGACGTGCCGGAGGCCGACGGCGGCGTGCTGCGCGAGCGTTTCTGGGACGCCTGCCTGTACGAGGGTTTCCAGCGCGAGGCGAGCGGTCACCACCCGGCGGCCACGCCCGGGACGCGGTTGCACCGCTACTGGACGCACAAGTTCGCGCGTGCCTTCACCGGTGAATTGGGGCGCATCGGGTGCGTGGGCTGCGGGCGCTGCGATCGCGTGTGTCCGGGCGTGATCGGCGCCACCGATGTGTTGCGGAGGATCGCCAATGGCTAGCCTGACTCCCGTCGCCGCGATCATCGACGGGGTCGCCGACGACAGCGCGCAGGCCAGGCGCTTCGCTTTGCGGCTGCTGCGGCCGGATCCGGCGTGGCAGCGCGCGCGGCCCGGGCAGTTCTTCATGCTCAGCGTGCCAGGAGTGGGCGAGGCCGCGTTCACGTTCCTGGAACTGCCCGATGCCGATGGCCGTTTCGGCGCGCTGGTGCGCGAGACCGGGGTGCTGACACGCGCCTTGTTCGCGCTCGGTGCCGGCCGGGTGGTCGGGGTGCGCGGACCTTTCGGCTCGCCGTGGCCCGACGTGCCGGACGGTGCACGGCTGCTCGCGATCGCCGGTGGTTGCGGCCTCGCCCCGCTGGGTGCGCTGCTCGGGCGCAGGACCGAACACGCGGCGGAAGCGACCACGCTGCTCTACGCCGCGCGCGACGACGCACACGCGATGCTCGGTGCCGAGCGCGCGCGCTGGCGTGCTGAGGGCATGGTGATCGACGAATTGCGCGACGATGGCGAGACTCGCGATCGCGTGTTGCGCGAGCGTCTGCACGGGCGCATCGACGCTGCGCTGACGCGGGTGGATGCGTTGCCGGAGGCGGCCTGCGTCGCTGGTCCGGAGGCGATGATGCGCGCGGCGGCGGTTCAGTTGGTCGAGCGTGGGATGCCGGCGCAGCAGGTGTTCCTGTCGATCGAACGGCGCATGCACTGCGCCGTGGGCAACTGCGGGCACTGTTACGTGGCGCACAGCTACGCCTGCCGCGAAGGCCCGACCTATGCGTACTCCCGCCTGCTGGCGCTCGATGCGGCCGCATTTACTGCTGGCCGCGGCGACGCCGCGTCGCCCTGGCTGGGGTGCGCCGGCGCCTGATCGCGGCCGGTCCGGTTCAGAGTTCGACCTGCGTTCCCAGTTCGACGACGCGGTTTGGCGGTATCTTGAAATAGGCAGTCGCCGCTTCGGCGTTGCGGAACATGAACGAGAACAGATACTGGCGCCAGCGCGGCATGCGCGCCACGCGGGCGCGGCGCACGATCGTCTCGCGCCCGAGGAAGAACGAGGTTTCCATCGGTTCGTAGCGCAAGCCGTGCGCGGCGCATTTCTCCAGCGCCGCCGGGATGTTCGGTTCGTCCTTGAAGCCGTAGCGCACCAGCACCTTGAAGAAACCCTCGGGCAGGGCGACGACCGTGACGCGCTCGCCTTCGGCGACGTACGGCACGTCCTCGACGCACACGTTCAGCAACACCACGCGTTGGTGCAGGATCTTGTTGTGCAACAGGTTGTGCAGCATCGCGCGCGGCACGCCGTCGGGGTTGGTGGTCATGAAGATCCCGGTTCCCTCGACACGGTGCGGCCCGCCGTAGGACAAGCTGGTGATGAACGCATCCAGCGGCATCGAGTCCTGTTCGAGCTTGTCGTAGAGCAGCGCGCGTCCGCGCTTCCAGGTCGCGAGCAGCGTGAAGATCGTCGCGCCCAGCACCAGCGGGAACCAGCCGCCGTCGAGCACCTTGACCGCGTTGGCGGCGAAGAACGCGAAATCGACCGTGACGAAGAACGCCAGGAACAGCACCGCGAGCCACCACGACCAGCCCCACAGCGCGCGCACGACCACGAAGGCGAGCAGGGTGTCGATCATCATCGTCATCGTGACCGCGATGCCGTAGGCCGAGGCGAGGTTCGACGAGCTGCGGAACATCAGCACCAGCAGCACCACCGCGATCAGCAACAGCCAGTTGATGTTCGGGATGTAGATCTGGCCCTTCTCGAGCGCCGAGGTGTAGAGGATGCGTATGCGCGGTGCGTAGCCGAGCTGGATCGCCTGGCTGGTCAGCGAGAAGGCGCCCGAGATCACCGCCTGCGAGGCGATGATCGTCGCCACCGTCGCGAGCGCGACCAGCGGGTAGATGAGTGCCTCGGGTACCGACAGGAAGAACGGGTTGCGGATAGCCTCGGGCGAGGCGAGGATCAGCGCGCCCTGGCCGAGGTAGTTCAGATACAGCGCTGGAAACACGAAGTACAGCCACGCGAGCTTGATCGGTTGCCGCCCGAAATGCCCCATGTCGGCGTACAGCGCCTCGCCGCCGGTAATCGCCAGCACCACGGCGCCGAGCGCGAGGAAGGCCATCATCGGGCTGGCGCCGAAGAAGTGCAGCGCGTACCACGGGTTGATCGCGACCAGCACTCCGGGGTGCCTGACGATGTTCCACACCCCGAGTGCCGCGAGCGTC
>CAUJIL010000157.1 GCA_963204845.1 Pseudomonadota bacterium
CCATGCCTTCGACATAGTCCCGGATGCGACGCAACTGCCAGGTGGCCAGCGCGCTGCGTTGCGCCGTGGCGGGCCATTGCTGCTCGTCGTGCAGGTAACGCACGACCTCGGCCAGCGCCAGCCGGGCGGTGATGCCGATCAGCGTTTCCCTGCCGAAACCGGCTTCGGAGATTTCCTGCACCACCCGGTACAGGTCGCGCCTGATCGTCGGTGCGCGCACGTCGACCGCCGCCATCAGCTGCTTGCGCGACCAGTGGCCGTCGAGCCCGGTCGTTTCGGCAAAGGAGTCCGCATCGAACGAGCAGTACACGGCGCGGTAGCAGGCCACGCCGGGCGCCGTGACGAGCATCCGCGTGCCGATCGGGCCGTAATTGACGTCACCGAACTGCAGCCACGTGCCCGGACTCCCGTCGGCATCGAGGTACGCACCGCTCGAATACGTCACCTGCGGCGTGAGCGACATGCACAGCGTATGGCGGGTGCTCTCGAACACCGCCGTGAACGGGTCGCACTGCGCAAAGGTGAGCACCTTCACGTCCACCCCCGGCAATGCGAGGTGGGCATCGACGACGAACGGGACGGTGGTCGGAATCATGTCGGCGGGCGTGCTGGTGGCGGAATGACACTTCTGCAAAACGAAAGACACCGCGGCTACATACGCCGCGCGCCGCATCGTCGCCTGCCGACTCTATCATTATCATTTCCCCGGCAGCAGCGAAGGAGACGGCAATGGAACTGGTGATGATCTTCGATATGCGGGCACCGGCATTCGGTGCGCCGCGCTCCGAGGTGTTCGCGGCGGCGCTCGATATCGCCGCCTGGGCCGACGAGATCGGCTTCGATGTGCTCGGCCTCGGCGAGCACCACGGCGCCGACGACGGCTACAATCCGTCGCCGCTGGTCCTGGGCAGCGCGTTCGCCGCCAGGACGCGCAGCATCCACCTGCGTACGGCGGTGCTGCTCGCGTCCTGTTACGACCCGGTCCGGCTCGCCGAGGACACCGCGGTGCTGCAGATCCTCGCCAACGGCCGCTTCGAACTCGGCCTCGGTTTCGGCTACCGCCGCAGCGAGTTCGCGATGTACGGGCGCCGCGTCGAGGATCGCTTTGCTTACACCTGCCGCGTGGCCGAGCTGCTGAAGCAGGCGTGGAGCGGGGAACCCTTCGAGTACGAGGGCCGGCCGTGCCAGGTGCAGCCGGTGCCGGAGACGCCCATACCGCTGCTGCTCGGCGCGAACGCGCCGGCGGTGGCGCGGGCGGCGGCGCGCATCGCCGACGGCTTCCTGGTTCCGCTGCAGAGCCCGGGCGTGTGGCAGCCGTACCGCGACGAATGCCTGAAGTTGGGCAAGCCCGACCCCGGCGAGTACCCGCAGCAGGGGCCGACCTTCCTGTGGGTGTCGGAGGATCCGGAACGTGACTGGGAATGGCTGACGCCGCACATCGTGCACGTGCTCGAATCCTATGCCCGCTGGACCGAGTCGGCCTACGGCAAGCCCACCGGCGTGTACGCCGGTGGCGTCACGGCCGCAACGATCCGCGCCAGCGGCAAGTACCAGGTGCTGACCCCGGAGCAGGCGATAACATTGATCGGGGAGCTGGGGGACCACAGTTCGCTGTACCTGACCCCGCTGATGGGTGGCGCCGACCCGCGGCGCGCCTGGAAGATGCTGAAGCTCTGGGAGCGCGAGGTGCAGCCGCACGTGCCGCGCGGCAGCGTGCCGAACTGGCGTCACACGCACTGCAACCCTTCGACGGAGAACGCGACATGACCATCCGCACCTTCGGTATCGACCACGTTCATTTCAATGTCCTTCGTATCAAGCGCTTCCTCGAGATCATGGAGCGACTGTTCGGTGCGGACATCACGCCGATCTCGCAGCTGGCGCAACTGGGGGCATACAACGCCTGCGTCTATTTTCCCGCGGAAGGGATGACGCCCTCGTTCCTGGACGTGTTCCAGCCCGGCGGTGATTCCGACCAGGCCGCCGAACACATCCGTGACCACGGCCAGGGGATCTCGCATGTCGCGTTCAGGGTCGAGAACATCGAGGATGCCGCGGTCCACGCGGCCAACTGCGGGCTGCGCGAGGTGTCGCGGCTGGGTTATCGCGGCATGAAGCAGGTGCAGTTCGACACGCGCGCGGAACTCGGCTTCCTGCTCGAGTTCGTCGAGTACGAGCCGGGCTTCGCCGAGGACCTGGCGCGCGTCAAGGAGCGTCTGCGCGCAGGCGAGACGGTTGACGGCCTGCGTTACGTGTCACCGTGACGCGCGGCGGCCTCACGGGGCCGCCACGCTCGATTCGCGCACCACCAGTTCGTGCGCGAGCACGATCCGCCGCCCCGGCTGCTGGCCGTCGCGCAGGATCTCGAGCATCAACTGCATGCTGCGAACGCCGATCTGTTCGCGGGGCTGGCGGATGGTCGTCAGCGCCGGCGTGGCGAACTCGGCGAACGCGATATCGTCGAAGCCGACGATCGACAGTTCACGCGGCAGCGACAGGCCGGACTGGCGGGCGGCGCGCAGCGCGCCGATCGCCATTTCGTCGTTGGCGCAGAACACCGCGCTGGGCGTGCGAGCGCCACCGAGCAGCGCGCGCATCTGCTGGTGACCGGCCGCCAGCGAGAAGTCGCCGTAGCGCACGCGCTCGCGCCGCACGCGTAGCCCCGCTGCCGTCATCGCTTCCGTGAAGCCGCCCAGGCGGTCGCGGCACAACGGGGAGGCGCGCGGCCCGCTGATGAACGCGATGTCGCGGTGCCCCAGATCCAGCAGATGCCGGGTTGCCTCGATCGCCGCCCGGACGTTGTCGATGCACACCGTGGGTGCCGGAATCTCGCCGTCGTACTCGCAGGCCATCACGAACGGGGGCCAGTCCGGGTCCAGCCGCGAGCGACCGCGGCCGGTCGCGAACGGGATGTTCATGCCGAGGCAGATGATGCCGTCGGCCTGGCGTTGCGTGACCAGGGCCGCGTAGGCGCGTTCGCGCTCGGCGTTGTACTGGGTGTCGCCGAGCAGGATGCGGTAACCGTGCTCGAGCGCGACGCGTTCGATGCCGCGGATGATCCTGGAAAAGAACGGATTGGCGATGTCCGGCACCAGCACCAGCACGGTGTGCGTGCGCCGCTGGCGGAAGTTGCGTGCCAGTGCGTTGGTCACGTAGCCGCAGGCGGCGACCGCCTCGAGCACCCGCGCACGCGTCGCTGCGGCGACCTTGGGGGATCCGTCGAGGGTCCGCGAAACCGTCGCCACCGAGACGCCCGCGAGCCGTGCGACGTCCTTGATATTCGCCATCGGAAGGAGTTCCTGCTATCGCGTCGCCGCGCATGCTATCACCCGCGTGTGTGTTGTCAGGGAGAT
>CAUJIL010000158.1 GCA_963204845.1 Pseudomonadota bacterium
CGGCGATGCGCTGCGCTTCGTGCTGGCCGCCGGCAACGCGGGCGTGGAGGCGGCGACCAACGAGGAGATCGCGAAGGCGCAGATGCGCATCCTGCTGCTGGTCTACGGCGTGGTCGCCGCGCTGGTGTTCTTCAGCTTCCGCTCGTTCGCCGCGGTGCTGTGCATCATGCTGCCGCTGGCGCTGACATCGGTGCTGTGCAACGCGCTGATGGCGCTGCTCGGCATCGGCGTGAAGGTCGCCACGCTGCCGGTGATCGCGCTCGGGGTGGGCGTGGGCGTCGACTACGGCATTTACCTGTTCAACCGGCTGCAGGGCTTCCGCCAGCAGGGCCTCGCGCTGACCGACGCGTACCTGCAGACGCTGCGCGGCACCGGCTCGGCGGTGCTGCTGACCGGCTGCGCGCTGGCGATCGGGGTCGCGACCTGGATCTGGTCGCCGATCAAGTTCCAGGCCGACATGGGCAAGCTGCTGACGTTCATGTTCGTGTGGAACATGCTGGGGGCGCTGTGGCTGCAGCCGGCGCTCGCGTATTTCCTGTTCGATCGCAAGCGCGCGCCGGGCGCGCCCTGAACAACGCACGGAGGTCGCTGATGGCAAGGCCGGGAAAGCAGATCGACGCGAGGCGCTGTGTGGCTGCGGCGGTGTTGGCGGCCGCTGCGATGGACGCCGCGGCCCTGAGCTTCGAGTCGGAATCGGGCTTCACGCTCGATCTGGACACCACGCTGACCTGGGGTGCGCAGTGGCGCGTCGAGGGCGCGCGCTCCGGTCAGTTGCGGCGCCTGCCGGCGCAGTGGGACAGCTGGGGCTTCGGACGCCGCTTCGCGTACCTGTCGAACCCGCAGACCGTGATCGCGCAGAACATGGACGACGGCAACAACAACTTCGACAAGGGCCTGATCTCGAACCGCGCGACCGCGCTGGTGGAGCTCGAACTCGAGCGCGATGGCTACGGCGTGTTCCTGCGCGGCAAGGCCTTCTACGACCAGGTGTACCGGGACCGCGACACCGACATGGACGCGGTCGGCTACCGGACGATGAACGACGCACCGGGCGTGGCACGCGGCGATTTCATCGAACGCACGCGCGACGAGCACGGCGCCAAGGCCGAACTGCTCGACGCCTACGCCTACGGCAGCTTCGACATCGGTGAGCGGCTGCTCGATCTGCGCGTGGGCCGGCAGGTGATCAACTGGGGCGAGGCGACGTTCTTCTCGGGCATCAACGGCATGCAGAACTGGTACGACGCCGCGGTGGCGAACGTGCCGGGAACCGAGGTCAAGGAGATCTACATGCCGACCGGCGCGGTCTACGCGCAGATCGACCTCAGCAGCGCGCTCGCCCTGCAGGGCTACTACCAGTACGAGTGGAAACCCACCCGGCTCAACGCGGTCGGCAGCTACTTCAGCCAGCAGGATTTCCTCGGTCCGGGCGCCGCGCACTTCTACCTCGGCGTGCTGGACCTGTTCGGCCTGGACCCGCGCCTGCCGCGGCTGCCCGACGACGAACCCGGCGAGCAGGGCCAGTGGGGCGTGGCGCTGCGCTACGCGCTGGAGTCGGGCGCCGAGCTCGGGTTCTATTACCTGAACGCCCACAACAAGTCACCGAGCTTCCAGCGCAACGGCGTGCCCCTTCCTACCGATTTCCAGCTGCGCTATTTCGACGACATCCGTGTGGTCGGCGCGAGCTTCAGCACGATCCTCGGCGACACGCAGGTCAACGGCGAAGTGTCGTACCGTGACGGCCTGCCGATGACCGTGACCTCCGGCAACCCCGAGCGCCAGGAAGTGATACAGGGGCAGATCGGGTTCACGCAGGTATTCCAGCCGCGCGCGCTGTGGGACGACCTCAGCGTGGTCGGCGAATTCGTGGCGGTCGACGTGCTGAACCGCTCGAACAACGAGATGAGCGGCGACGCGCGCGCGGTCGCCTACGCGCTGCGCGCCGAATTCGCGTACAAGAACGTGATGCAGGCGCTCGATGTGAGCGTGCCGGTGTTCGTGCAGCACACGCTCGACGGCACGGTACGCGAGGCGAACCTGGTCGAGGACGCGGTCACTTTCAGCATCGGGTTACGGGGCACGTGGTCGAACGTGGTGATCGCCGAGATCACCTACGCGAACTACTTCGGTGGCGGCTTCGACAACTGGCTCACCGACCGCGACAACATCGCGTTCAACGTGAAATACAGCTTCTGACGGTTCGGACAACGGAGGGTCATGCCATGCGTGCACTGTGTATCGGGGGGCTGGCGATCGCGCTGGCGGCGCCGCTCGCCGTAGCGAAAGTCGGCGAGGACGAGGCGGCGCGCCTGGAACGCGACCTGACCGTGCGCGGGGCCGAGGTCGCCGGCAACGCCGACGGCTCGATCCCGGCGTGGACCGGGAAGTGGCTCGGTCTGCCGCCCGGGCTGACGTGGAAGGGGCCGGGGCAGGAGGCCTATCCGGATCCCTATGCCGCGGACAAGCCGCTGTTCTCGATCACCGCCGACAACATGGAGCAGTACGCGGCGCGTCTGAGCGACGGCCAGCGGGCGCTGTTCCACACCTACCCCAAGACGTTCCGCATCGACGTCTACCCGACGCACCGGGACTTCGACTACACCAAGGAGTTCAAGGAGCGCACGCTGCACAACGCGACGCATACCGAGCTCTACAACGGCAACGACGGCATCGCGGGCTACACCGGCGGCGTGCCGTTCCCGATTCCGAAGCACGGCGCCGAGCCGATCTGGAACTCGCGCCTGCACACCACCGCGTTCCACCAGTCGGGGTATTACGACGACGTCGCGGTGTTCGCCAATGGCAGCCGTGCCTCGCGCCGTTCCTGGATCCAGCAGAAGGTGCCGTTCGCGGATCCGGCGCTGCCGATCGGCAGCGACTACCGGGACTTCAACAAGTACCAGGCCTTCGTGTGGACCGAGGTCGAGATCCCGGTGCGTGACAAGGGCATGATCACGCTGATCCTCGAGCCGCTCGACTACACGCAGCTGCCGCGCACCGTGTGGCGCTACATGCCGGGCGCGCGCCGCATCCGCCAGGCGCCGAACGTGGGCTACGACACGCCCGACGGGCCCGGCGGCATCACCACCGTCGACGACACGCTGGGCTTCAATGGCGCGATGGACCGCTTCGAGTGGAAGATCGTGGGTCGGCAGGAGATGTACGTGCCGTTCCACAGCTACCGTTTCGACGATCCCGCCGTGAAACAGGACCAACTGCTGATGATCGGGCACGCGAACCCCGACTACATGCGCTGGGAACTGCGGCGCGTGTGGATCGTGGAGGCGAATCTGCGCGAGGGCTTCCGCCACATCTACGGCAAGCGGCGCTTCTACATCGAGGAAGACAGCTGGGCAATCGCGATCACCGAGAACTACGACGGTCGCGGCGAGTTGTGGAAGACGGTGCTGATCAACTCGTATTACGCCTACGACGTCAACGGCTACGAGAAGCGCAACCAGATGTTTCACGACTTGCGCGCCGGTATCTACAACACCACGCGGATTCTCAACGAGACGCGTCCGTGGAACTATTCGGCACCGGATCCGGGCGCGGACTTCTTCACGACGGCGAACCTGCGCAAGGCTGGCAAGCGCTGAAGTCGAGCACCACCACGGGGATCTCGCGGGTGGTCAGCGACTGGTAGTGCGCGTAGACCGGTACGCACGCCACCAGTTCCGACCACAGCACCTCGCGCTCGGCGCCGGTGGTCACGCGCGCCTGCGCCCGGTGGTGACGGCGCGCCACGTGCACCCCGACCGCTGGATCCGCGCGCAGGTTGTGTACCCAGGCGGGATCGCTGGGCATGCCGCCCTTGCTGCCGACCACCACCCACTTGCCGTCGATCAGGAACCACGGCAGCACCGCCTGGCGGCGCTCGCCGCTGGCGCGTCCGCGCGTCTCGAGCAGCAGCGCCGGTTGGGGCGGGAAACCGGCCTGGCGGGCGAATACGCGGTTCAGCAGCGACTCGCCGGTGTAGCGCACCAGCAGGCGGTCGAATGCCAGCCCCGTGGGAGTCATCAGGAGCCTGGTCAGTTGCGCCATCATGCCTCGATACTTGCGGTCACGTCGGGGCCACGCTAGCACCACCGGGCGCGGCGCGGCAAGCAGTGCGCGATTGCTCCTGCGGATCGTGCTTCGGTACCATCACCGCCGTTTTGTAGCTCCCTGTTCCCGGAGGCCGCACCCCGCATGTCCGAGCACCGCCCGGTGGGCGTCTTCGATTCCGGCGTGGGCGGGCTGTCGGTGGTGCGCGAGATGCGCCGGCGCATGCCGCGGCTCGATATCGTGTACGTGTCCGACGCGCGGCATCTTCCTTATGGCGAGAAGAGCGAGGCGTTCATCCGCGAGCGCGCCTTCGCGATCGCCGATTTCCTGCTCGCGGAGCGCGTCCGCGCGCTGGTCATCGCCTGCAACACCGCCACCGCCGCCGCGGCCCGTGAGTTGCGCGAGCGCTTTGCGCTGCCCATCGTCGGTATCGAACCGGCCGTGAAGCCGGCCGCGCAGGCCACCCGCAGCGGCATCGTCGGCATCCTGGCCACGGCGAGCACGCTGCAGAGCAGCCGCTACGCCGAGCTGCTGCGCCGCTTCGGGCAGTTCGCGCGCGTGCTGGGGCAGCCGGCAAGGGGGCTGGTGGAATGCGTCGAGGCGGGTGACCTCGACGGGCCGCGCACGCGCGAGCTGCTGGCGCGCCACCTCGGCCCCTTGCTCGAGGCGGGGGCCGATACCATCGTGCTCGGCTGCACGCATTACCCCTTCCTGCTGCCGGCGATCCGCGCCATCGTGGGTCCGGGGGTGCGCCTCATCGACCCGGGTGACGCCGTGGCGCGGCGGGTCGAGGAGGTGCTCGGAAGCGACACGGACGGTGGCGCTTCGCTGCGCTGCTTCAGCAGTGGCGACCCGGCGGCGCAACAGGCACTGATGAGCCGCTTGCTGGGCGAGGCGGTAACGGTGCTGCCGTTGCCGGAGTGCGGGCGCGGGCACCGGCGCGAAGCCACGCCCGGCTGAGGGTGCGCCGGGCAGCACCGCGGGATCGGATTGTGGAACAGCGTAACGAGGTGAATATGTCATTCCGTCCGCGCCGCTCGGCGCTCTACATGCCAGGGTCGAATCCGCGCGCGCTCGCGAAGGCGCGCGAACTGCCGGCCGACGTGCTGGTCCTCGACCTCGAGGACGCGGTGGCGCCCGCGGCGAAGGAGGGCGCGCGCGCGCAGATCGCCGCCGCACTCGCCGAGGGAGGCTACGGAGCGCGCGAACTGCTGGTGCGCGTGAACGGGCTGGACACGCCGTGGGCCGCCGACGATCTGCGCGCCTTCGCCAACGCCGGCGCCGACGGCATCGTGCTGCCGAAGGTGTCCTCGCCCGAGGACGTGCGGCAGGCCGTGCGCGTGCTCGAGGGCGCCGATGCGGGTCCGGGGTTGCGGCTGTGGTGCATGGCGGAGACCGCGCGCGGGGTGCTCGCGATCGACGCGATCGCCGGCGCGCATCCGCGCATCGCCGGCATCCTGATGGGCACCTCGGACCTCGCGCGCGAGCTGCGCGTGCCGCACACGCCCGCACGGCTGGGCTTCCTGGCATCGCTGTCGCAGTGCGTGCTGGCGGCGCGTGCGCACGGGCTGGACATCCTCGATGGCGTGCACCTCGATCTGCACGACGACGCCGGGCTGCAGGCCGCCTGCGCGCAGGGTCGCGAGCTGGGTTTCGACGGCAAGACGCTGATCCATCCCGCGCAACTCGCCGCCGCGAACGCAGTGTTCGCGCCCGGGGCCGACGACATCGCGCGTGCCCATGAGATCATCGCCGCCTGGCGCGAGGCGCAGGCGCGCGGCAGCGCGCTGGTGGTGCTGAACGGGCGCCTGGTCGAGAACCTGCACGTCGCCGAAGCCGAGCGCCTGCTGGCGCTCGCCGGGTCCGTCGCCCGCATGGGCTGGTGAGCGCAGGCCCGGCCGGACCGTAGGTTCGGCCTGTGGCCGAACGAAATGTCCGCGTAGGTTCGGCCTGTGGCCGAACGAAATGTCCGGGCACAGCCCGGACCTACGGCCGAACATGTCTGTGTAGGTTCGGCCTGTGGCCGAACAGGGCGTGCCGAACATGTCCGGGCACAGCCCGGACCTACATGGCGACCAGGACGTCGCAGGTGGATTCGGCGAGCAGGTGCAGCGTGACGCTGCCGAGCAGCAGGTCCTCGGCGAGGTTCTTGCCGTGCTTGCCGACCACGACCAGGTCCGCGCCGATCGCCAGCGACACCTCGTGCAG
>CAUJIL010000159.1 GCA_963204845.1 Pseudomonadota bacterium
TGTGCGGCAGGTGGTCGCGCCAGGCCGCGACCACCTCGGTCAGCGTGCCGTGGGCCAGCGGCAGGTGCCAGGCCCGCGCGTAGCTGCCGATCACCAGCGTGAGCTCGATGCCGGGCAGCGCCGCGAGCAGCCGCGCACGCCAGGTGTGCGCGCATTCGGGGCGCGGCGGCAGGTCGCCGGAGCGCCCCGTTCCCGGATAGCAGAAACCCATCGGCACGATCGCGACCCGCGTGGCGTCGTAGAAGGTCTCGCGCGACACGCCGATCCATTCGCGCAGGCGCTCGCCGCTGATGTCGTCGAAGGGGATCCCCGCCGCGTGCGCGTGGCGCCCCGGCGCCTGCCCGGCGATCAGCAGCCGCGCTCCCGCACCGGCCTGCAGGATCGGCCGTGGCGGGCAGGGCAGCGCATCGGCGCAGAGCGTGCAGGCACGCACTTCCGCCAGCAGCGCCTGCAGTGACTGCCCACGATCGCGCTTCGCGCCCATGATCCGGTACCTCCCTGCGGTCTGCTCGCGCGAGCATACATCGACCACCCGGACCAGGCGCCTGCGCTCCGTACTCGCGCCATGGCGTCGGCGGGGACACGCGGCCCGCGGCGCGGTTGCGGTCGAACTCACCGGCCGATCCGGTTAGCATATGCCGCCCCGTGCCACGGGGCGCGTGATGAATTCCAGACCGGACCGGCGTCGAGGCCGGAGACAGCATGATCCAGCAACAGCCCCCGTCCGCCACCGACATCGAACGCATCCGCCTGCGCGACTACACCGAGAAGGCGTACCTCGACTATTCGATGTACGTGATCCTCGATCGCGCGCTGCCGCACATCGGCGACGGACTCAAGCCCGTGCAGCGGCGCATCGTCTACGCGATGCACGACCTGGGGCTGCGCTCCAGCGCCAAGTACAAGAAGTCCGCGCGTACCGTCGGTGACGTGATCGGCAAGTTCCATCCGCACGGCGACAGCGCCGCCTACGAGGCGATGGTGCTGATGGCGCAGCCGTTCTCCTACCGCTACCCGCTGATCGACGGCCAGGGCAACTGGGGCTCGCCGGACGACCCGAAGTCCTTCGCCGCGATGCGTTACACCGAGTCGCGGCTGGCGCCGTTCGCGGAGTTGCTGCTGGCCGAGGTCGCGCAGGGCACGGTGGACTGGGCGCTGAACTTCGACGGCACGCTCGAGGAGCCCGAGGTGCTGCCGGCGCGCGCGCCGAACATCCTGCTCAACGGCACCACCGGCATCGCGGTGGGCATGGCCACCGACATCCCGCCGCACAACCTGCGTGAGCTGATCGCGGCCTGCGTGCAGTTGCTCGATGCCCCGCAGACCACGGTCGAGGAGCTCACGCAGTGGGTCCACGGCCCGGACTTCCCGACCGAGGCCGAGATCATCACGCCGGCGCACGAGCTGCGCGCGCTGTACGCGAGCGGACGCGGCTCGCTGCGCGCGCGCGCGGTGTGGACGCGCGAGCAGGGCGACATCGTGATCACCGCGTTGCCGCACCAGGTGTCGGGGGCACGCGTGCTGGAGCAGATCGCGGCGCAGATGCAGGCGAAGAAGCTGCCGATGGTCGCGGACCTGCGCGACGAGTCCGACCACGAGAACCCGACCCGGCTGGTGATCGTCGCGCGCTCGAACCGCGTGGACGCCGAGGGCCTGATGTCGCACCTGTTCGCGACCACCGACCTCGAGCGCAGCTACCGCGTGAACATGAACGTGATCGGGCTCGACGGACGCCCCGGCGTGCGCGACCTCGCGTCGATGCTGCGCGAGTGGCTGGATTTCCGCCGCCAGACCGTGCGCCGGCGCCTGCAGCACCGGCTGGAGCAGGTGCTGCGCCGCCTGCACCTCCTCGACGGCCTGCTGATCGCGTTCCTGAACATCGACGAGGTGATTGCGATCATCCGGGGTGAGGACCGCCCGAAGCCGGTGCTGATGCAGCGCTTCGGGTTGAGCGACGAACAGGCCGAGGCGATCCTCGAGCTCAAGCTGCGCCACCTCGCGAAGCTCGAGGAAATGAAGATCCGCGGTGAACAGGCCGAGCTCGCGGAGGAACGCGATGCCCTGCAGAAGACGCTCGGCTCCGAGGCCCGGCTGACCACGCTGATGCGCAAGGAGCTGCTCGCGGTGGCCGAGGAATTCGGCGATGCGCGGCGCTCGCCGCTGGTCGCGCGCGAGGACGCGCGTGCCTACAGCGAGACCGAGCTGGTCTCGGCCGAGCCGGTGACCGTGGTGTTGTCCGAGAAGGGCTGGATCCGTGCGGCGAAGGGGTTGGACATCGACGGCGCGAAGCTCAGCTACAAGGCCGGCGACGCGTTCCTGTGCGCGGCGCAAGGCCGCTCGAGCCAGCAGGTGGTGCTGCTCGACTCGACCGGACGCAGCTACGCGCTGGCTGCCCATGCCCTGCCCTCGGCGCGCGGGCAGGGCGAACCGCTGACCGGGCGCATCAATCCGCCCTCGGGCGCGCGCTTCGTGGGTGCGCTGATGGCCGAGGACGCGCAGGCGTACCTGATCGCCAGCGACGCGGGCTACGGTTTCGTGACCCGCTTCGCCGACCTGGCGACCAAGAACCGCGCCGGCAAGGTGGTGCTCACGCTGCCCGACGGCGCCGAGGTGCTGGCGCCGGTGCGCGTGCAGGACCTCGAGCGCGACCTGCTGGTGGCGGTCAGCAACGAGGGTCGCATGCTGGTGTTCCCGGTCGCCGAGCTGCCGATGCTGGCGCGCGGCAAGGGCAACAAGATCATCGGTATCTCGGCCACGCTGCTGCGCGCGCGGGAGGAGTTCATGCTCGGCGCGGTGGTGATGGCGCCGGGCGCGACCGTCGTGGTGCACAGCGGCAAGCGCTACCTGAAGCTCAAGGGTTCGGACCTCGACGTCTACCGCGGCGAGCGCGGCCGGCGCGGCAGCAAGCTGCCGCGCGGCTTCCAGAAGGTCGAACGCATCGAGATCGCCACGGACTGAAGCGGCATGCAGAACATCCTGCTGATCAACATTTCCGGCGAGGACCGTCCGGGCATCACCTCGATGGTGACCGGGGTCCTCGCCGCGCACGGCATCAACGTGCTCGACATCGGCCAGGCCGTGATCCACAGCCACCTGTCGCTGGGGTTGCTGGTCGAGATTCCCGAGGAGCGCGAGACCCCGACCGCGCTGAAGGACCTGCTGTTCCGCCTCCACGAGGCCGGCCTGCAGGTGCGCTACACGCCGATCAGCGCCGACAGCTACCGCGACTGGGTCGCCGGCCAGGGCAAGCCGCGGCACATCGTGACGCTGCTGTCGCGACGCCTGCGCGGCGAGGAGATCGCGCGCCTGACCACGATCGTCGCCCGCCACGGGCTGAACATCGACAAGATCACGCGGCTGTCGGGCCGGGTGTCGCTCGATGCCGCCGGCGCCGCCGACCGCGCCTGCGTGGAGTTCTCGGTGCGCGGCGACCTGGCCGACGCCGCCGCCGTGCGGCGCGATTTCCTCGAGCTCGCCAGCGAGCTCGGCGTGGACATCGCGTACCAGGAAGACAACATGTTCCGCCGCAACCGGCGGCTGGTGGCCTTCGACATGGACTCGACGCTGATCGAGGCCGAGGTGATCGACGAACTCGCCAAGCGCGCCGGCGTGGGCGCCGAGGTGGCGGCGATCACCGAACGCGCGATGCGTGGCGAGATCGACTTCTGCGAGAGCTTCCGCCGCCGTGTCGCACTGCTCGAGGGGCTCGACGAGGCGGTGCTGGAGGACGTGGCGGCGGAACTGCGGCTCAGCGAGGGCGCCGAGAAGCTGGTCTCGACGCTGCGGCGCATCGGCCTGCGCACCGCGATCATCTCCGGGGGCTTCGGCTATTTCGGCCGCCGGCTGCAGCAGCGGCTCGGCATCGACTACGTGTTCGCCAACGAGCTCGACATCGCCGACGGGCGGGTGACCGGACGCGTGGTGGGGCCGATCGTCGACGGCGCGCGCAAGGCGGAGTTGCTGCGCGAGATCGCGGCGCGCGAGGGCATCTCGCTCGAGCAGGTGATCGCGGTGGGTGACGGCGCCAACGACCTGCCGATGCTGAGCATCGCGGGGCTGGGGATCGCGTTCCGCGCCAAACCGATCGTGAAGGAATCGGCGCGCCACGCGATCTCGACGTTGGGACTGGACGGGATTCTGTACCTGCTGGGGATCAGCGACCGCGAGACCAGCGGTATCTGAACACGCTGCGCCTCAGTTCAGGTCACTGAACTCGTAGCTCATCTGCGGCTGCGCGGACTGCAGGTAATCGCCCTCGATGAAGTTGATCCCGAGCTGCCACAGCACGGCGAGCGAGTTCGCGCTGTCGACGTTCGGCATCACCGAGGCGATCTGCTCGCGGTGCAATGACTCGACCAGTGGTTTCAGCAGCGTGTTGGTGCTGTCGGCGTCGGCGAGCACGCGGCTGAGCGCATCGGCGATGCGCACCAGTTGCGGGCGCAGGTGCACCAGGTCGGGCAGCGGGTTGGCGCCGCTGTGCACCTCGGTGATGCACAGGCGGCAGCCGAGTGCGGCGAGTTGCCCGGCGAGCGCGCTCGCCTGCTTGAGGTTCGCGCTTGCCACGCGGTGATCGATCGCGACCGCGAAGCAGTCCGGCGGCACGTCGGCTTGCTGCAGCGCGCCGGCCAGCCATTGCGCGCAGCCGGGGTTCAGCACGCTGCCGGCGCCGAACGGCAGCACCAGCCGCGTCTGCGGGTAGCTGCCGCGGTGCGCGGCCAGCTTGTGCAGGGCATCGCGCGCGACCAGCCGGTCGAGCTCGACGCTGTCGGCCGCCGGATAGTTCTCCGCGAGCCACTCGTGCGCCGGCTTGCCCGAGGGGCGGTGGCGCACGAACACTTCGTAATATTCGCTGCTGTCGCCGCGCAGGCTCACGATCGGCTGGAACAGCAGCCGCAGATCGCCGCCGCGCAGCGCTTCCTCGAGCGCCGGGCCGGCGATGGTCGAGGTGCTGGTCGTGGCGACCGGCGTCGCGAGGTGCGCGATAGCCACCCGCGCCGGGTCCGTCGCGCGCAGCGCGGCGGAGCGCTCGGCGGTGTCCGCCAGCGTGGACCAGCAGCGGTCCAGCATCTCCTCGACGCTGCGGTCGCCCTCGGGGTCCACCGGACAGACTTGCGCGCACACCGTGCAGGTCACGCTCTGGGTGCCGATCTCGTGGATGTGGCCCGCCAGCGCGGCGACCGCCTCGCGCGCCTCGGCGGCCACGGCGTCCGGGTCGTCGACTCCCAGATGCCAGGCGAGCACGGCATCGGCCGTGCGCAGCGGCGCCACCTCCCAGCCGGTCGTGCGCGTCACGAAGGCGCCGAGCTCGTCCACCAGCCGGTTGGCGCCGATCACGCCGAGCTTGCGGCAATGCTGCGCGAAGCCGTCGACCGCGAGCAGCACGAGTTGTCCGCCCACCGCGGGGCGCAGCACGTCGGCGAGCGCCTGCAGGCCGCCCGCCGTGGCGCGGGTCGACCCGGTGGCGGCACCGGCGCGTTCGCGCACCAGCACCTGCATGCACGGCTCGCCCTCGAAGCTCGCGCTCGAGAGCACCAGCTCGCCGTGGAAGTGCGAGCCATCGGCGCGCCGGCCGCTGAAATCGATGGCGGTTTCCGCCTCGGGCGCCGCACGGTAGCGCTTCAGGGCATCCTTGAATTCCTGCTGGCCCGCATCGTCGATCAGGTCCACCAGCGGCACTGACGCCAGGTCATCGACCGTGGTGTAGCCGAACAGCGACGCGTAGCGCGAATTCGCGTGCACGTGCATGCCGTCGACCACGTAGGCAATCGCCTCGCGCGCGGTGCCGAGCAGCAACTCGCAGCGGCGCGCCACTTCGGCGTGCTGGATGTGCAGCTCGGCGAGTTCGCGGCGCAGGCGCACCGCCGCGACCTCGCGCGCAACCGCGAGCGGCAGCAACTCGCCGGGGTCGGCCGGCAGCACCTCGCGGGCGCCCGCGCGCCGCCACGCCAGCGCCGCGGCCGACAACGGCTCCGCCGCGCGCACCAGGCACGCCATATCGCTGCCGGCGGCGGCGAGCGCGCCCAGCGCATCGGCGGGGGTGAGTTCGGGATGATCCTCGTCGGTGATCAGCAGGTCCCACTGGCGATCGCGCAGGGCGTCCTCCAGATCGCGCAGCGACGCGACGCGGTGTGCGCGCACCGTGTGAACCGTGTCACGAAACAGTGCGAGACACGCCTCGAGGTGCGCCTGCGAGGCGCAACCGATCAGGATTCGTATGGTGTCGTTGTGCTGCATCCAGGTCCAGCTGGGGCCGAAATCGCCGCGACTCCATTGCCGCATGGCCGGTCAGGGCATTGTAGAAGAGCGCTGCCGCAGGCGCCAATCGCACGCCGCGCGGCGCATCCTCTGGCGCTGACGCTATGGCGCCGAATCGGAGTATCATGCGCGCCGTTATTTTGGCGCGCATCCCGCAGAGGCTCACATGGCGACGTTCTCCACCAACGAATTCAAGCCCGGACTGAAGGTCATCCTCGATGGCGACCCCTGCTCGATCCTCGAGAACGAGTACGTGAAGCCGGGCAAGGGGCAGGCCTTCAACCGCGTGCGGCTGCGCAACCTGAAGAACGGCCGCGTGTGGGAGCGCACCTTCAAGTCGGGTGACACGCTCGAGGGGGCCGACGCGGTCGACAAGGAACTGCAGTACCTCTACAACGACGGCGAGTTCTGGCACTTCATGGACCCGGAGAGCTTCGAGCAGTACACGGCCTCGAACGACATCGTCGGTGATGCCGGCCAGTGGCTGAAGGAGCAGGACTTCTGCACGATCACGCTGTGGAACGACGCGCCGCTCAGCGTGACGCCGCCGAACTTCGTCGAGATCTCGATCGTCGAGACCGATCCCGGCCTGCGCGGCGACACCGCCACCGGCGGCACCAAGCCCGCGAAGCTGGCCACCGGCGCCGTGGTGCGCGTGCCACTGTTCCTGGACATCGGTGACGTGGTACGCGTGGACACCCGCACCGGCGAGTACATGAACCGCGTGCGTTCCTGAACCGATGCCGCGCGCCGGATCCGCGTGGCGCCCCGGCGCCACGCTCGCCACCCTGCGCCGGCGCGCGGAAATCCTCGCCACGCTTCGCGCCTTCTTCGCCGCGCGCGACGTGCTCGAGGTCGATACCCCGCAACTGGGTCCGGTCACGGCCACCGACCCGCTGCTCGCCAGCGTGCCGGCGCTGCCGTGGGCCGACGACACGCGGTGGTTCCTGCAGACCAGCCCCGAGTTCGCGATGAAGCGGCTGCTCGCCGCCGGCAGCGGGCCGATCTACCAGATCGCGCACGCCTTCCGGCGCGCCGAGCACGGCCGGCTGCACAACCCCGAATTCAGCATGCTCGAATGGTACCGGCCGGGCTTCGATGCGGCGGCGCTGGCGGCCGAGGTCGCCGAACTGGTCACCGCGGTGATCGGTGCGCGGGAGGTGCGCCGCGATGCGTGGGGGTCGCTGTTTCGCGCCGGCGTCGGGCTCGATCCGTTCACCGCCGGCGACGCCGATCTGCGCGCCGCGGCCGCGCGCAGCGCCGGCGATACGGTGCGCGGCTGGGCGCGTGACGAGTTGCTCGACCTGCTGTTCAGTGAGCACGTCGAGCCGCAACTCGGTCAGGGATGCCTGCAGTTCGTCGATGCCTTTCCGGCCGCGCGCGCCTCGCTGGCACGCACCCTGAACGATGCCGACGGCCACCGCGTGGCCGACCGCTTCGAACTGTTCATCGACGGCTGCGAGATCGCCAACGGCTACCACGAACTGCTCGATGCCGGCGAGCTGCGCGTGCGCATGGAGGCCGACAACGCCGTGCGGCGCGCGCGTGGCGAGGAGGCGATTCCCGTCGACGAGCGGCTGCTGGCCGCGATGGCGCACGGCCTGCCGCCGTGCGCCGGCGTCGCGCTCGGCGTGGACCGCCTGGTGATGATCGCCCTCGGCGTGCGCGACATCGACGACGTCCTCGCCTTCTCCGCCCCCCGCGCGTAGGTCCGGGCTATGCCCGGACATTGTTCGGCCACAGGCCGAACCTACGGTGCGTTCGCGTAGGTCCGGGCTGTGCCCGGACATTTTGTTCGGCCACAGGCCGAACATACGGGGTCGCGTAGGTCCGGGCTGTGCCCGGACATATATGCGTTCGGCCACAGGCCGAACCTACGGGAAGCGGTCGGCCGCTGGGCCAGGCAGCGTGGCGATGCGCTGACCCATGCGCAGCGCCGAGCCCGCGCGCAGCGCCTGATCCCAGCTAACGCGGCCGCGCGG
>CAUJIL010000160.1 GCA_963204845.1 Pseudomonadota bacterium
GGCGCGCGGCGAGATCGCCTACAGCGCGAGCTTCATCGACTGGTTCGCCGAGGAGGCCAGGCGCGTCTATGGCGACACCATCCCGGCGCACGCCGCGGACAAGCGCATCGTCGTGGTCAAGCAGCCGATCGGCGTCGTCGCCTGCATCACCCCATGGAACTTCCCGAGCGCGATGCTGGGGCGCAAGATCGGCCCGGCGCTGGCCGCCGGCTGCACGGTGGTGTGCAAGCCCGCCAACAACACGCCGCTGTCGGCGCTCGCGATCGCGGTGCTGGCCGAACGTGCGGGCTTCCCGCCCGGCGTGCTGAACATGCTGTGCGGGCGTACGCGGGAAATCGGCGACGAACTGTGCGCGAATCCGACGGTTCGCAAGTTGACCTTCACCGGCTCGACGCCGGTCGGCAAGGAACTGATGGCGAAGTGCGCGGCCACCGTGAAGCGCACCTCGATGGAGCTGGGCGGCAACGCGCCGTTCATCGTCTTCGACGACGCCGACCTCGACGCGGCGGTGGCCGGCGCCATGGCGTCCAAATACCGCAACGCGGGCCAGACCTGTGTATGCGCGAACCGCTTGCTGGTGCAGGACGGCATCTACGACGAGTTCGCCGCACGGTTGGCCGCGGCGGTAGCGGGCTTCCGGCTCGGTGACGGGGCGGACGAAGGCGTCACCATGGGGCCGCTGATCGACGAGGCGGCGGCCGACGGGGTGCTCGCGATGGTCGACGATGCGGTGGCGCGTGGCGCCACCGTGGTCTGCGGCGGACGCCGCGCCACGCTGGGCGGCGGCTTCGTGGAGCCGACGATTCTCACCGGCGTGACGCCAGCGATGCGCGTGTTCAACGAGGAGATTTTCGGCCCGGTCGCGCCGGTGGTGCGCTTCCACACGGAAACCGAGGCGATCGCGCTCGCCAACGACACGCCGTTCGGCCTCGCCGCGTACTTCTACGCGCGCGACATCGGCCGCGTCTGGCGCGTGGCCGAAGGGCTCGAATACGGCATCGTCGGCATCAACGAAGGCATCATCTCGACCGAGGTCGCGCCGTTCGGCGGCATGAAGGAGTCCGGGCAGGGGCGCGAGGGCTCGAAGTACGGCATCGACGACTACCTCGAGATCAAGTACCTCTGCATGGGTGGAATCGCGTGATGGACACGATCGCAAGCCGGTTGGCCGCGGTGCGCGCGGCATTGCACGAACAGCGGCTGGCCGCGCTGCTGGTGCCGCGCGCCGACGAATACCTCGGCGAATACCTGCCGGAACGCAACGAGCGGCTGCGCTGGCTGAGCGGCTTCGACGGTTCGGCCGGCATCGCGATCGTGCTGCCCGACACCGCGGCACTCTTCGTCGACGGCCGCTACACCGTGCAGGTGCGCCAGCAGGTACCCGCCGCGCTGTTCGAGCACCACCACCTGATCGAGGAACCGCACGCCGCGTGGCTGGCCGATCGCCTCCCGGCGGGCGCGCGCGTCGGCCACGACCCGCGCCTGCACACAGCGGCGTGGCACAAGACGACTGCGGCCACGCTGGCGCGCCGCGGCGTACGGTTGGTCGCACTGGATACGAATCCGGTCGACGCCTGCTGGCTCGACCGGCCAGCGGCACCGGCGAAGCCGGCACTGCTGCTGGGCGCCGAACTCACCGGCCGCTCCAGCGCCGACAAGCGCCGCGAGATCGCGGCGCAACTCGCGACGCAGGCCGCCGACGCAGCGCTGGTCTTCGCGCCCGATTCGGTCGCCTGGCTGCTCAACCTGCGCGGACACGACGTGCCGCACCTGCCGCTGGTGCTGGCACACGCGCTGCTGCACGCCGACGGTCGCCTCGAGGTGTTCACCGATCCGCGCAAGATCCCCGCGGGCTTCGCGGCCCACGCCGGCGAGGGCGTCGACGTGCTGAGCGCGGACGCGCTGGACAGCGCCTTTGCGCGTCTGGCCGGCAAGCGCGTGCTGCTCGACCCCGAGACCACCAACGCGTGGTGCCGGCTGCGGCTGGAAGCCCACGGCGCGGAAGTCGTCGAGGCCCCCGACTTGGTGCTGCTGCCCAAAGCCTGCAAGAACGCCGCCGAGATCGCCGGCATGCGCGCCGCGCACCGGCGCGACGCGGTCGCGATGGTGCGCTTCCTGGCGTGGCTGGACGCCGAAGTCGAGGCCGGCCGCCTGCACGACGAGGCCGTGCTGGCCGAGCGGCTGCGCGCGCTGCGCGCCGGCGGCGAACGCTTCCACGACCTGAGCTTCGACACCATCTCGGCCGCCGGCGCGAACGCCGCGCTGTGCCATTACCGGCACAGCGACAATGCGCCGGGCCAGCTCACGATGGACTCGGTATACCTGGTCGACAGCGGCGCGCAGTACCTCGACGGTACCACCGACATCACCCGCACGGTCGCGATCGGCGACCCCGGCGCCGAGGTGCGCCGGCTCGCCACGCTGGTGATGAGGGGGCATATCGCACTCGCCTGCGCGCGCTTTCCGGACGGCACCAGCGGCAGCCAGCTCGACGCGCTGGCGCGCCAGTTCCTGTGGCAGCAGGGCTTCGACTACGACCACGGCACCGGCCACGGCGTGGGCTGTTTCCTCAGCGTGCACGAAGGGCCGCAGCGCATCGGCAAGGCAGGTAACGCGGTCGCGCTGCGCCCCGGCATGGTGCTCAGCGACGAACCGGGCTATTACCGCGAAGGCGCGTTCGGGATCCGACACGAGAACCTGGTACTGGTCACGGCCGCTGCCACCCCGGCGGGTGGCGAGCGCACCATGTTCGGCTTCGAAGCGCTGACACAGGTGCCCTTCGACCGCCGCATGCTCGACGCGGCGTTGCTCACCGACGCCGAGACAGCGTGGCTGGACGACTACCACCGCCAGGTAGCTGAGACGATCGGCCCCCTGCTCGAGGGAGCCGATCGTCACTGGCTGGAGCGCGCGACACGCGCGCTCAAATGACCGCGAAGTCGCCGGCCACGAGTGCGGGACCCCCGGTGAGCACCGCGAACAGCACCGCCGCGCCTGCCCCGTTACCGTCGGCGTCGTAGTACAGGTTGCCGGCGCCGGCGCCACCGTTGTCGTACACGAGGTAGTCGTTCGCATCGACCGCGGTTCCGCCCGCGTTGGCGACAAAGGTGCCCGCCGGCAGGGCGCCGGCCGCCGCGAACGCACTGAACACCGCGTTCTCGACCTGGATCTTGTCCGCACCGCTCACGAAGTCCGCGATCGTGTCGACGTTGCTCACCGCGTTCAGCGCGGTATCGAACACGAACAGATCGTTGCCGGCGCCACCGGTCAGCGTGTCGCTGCCGGCCTTGCCAAACAAGCGGTCGTTGCCGGCATCGCCGACCAGGCCGTCGTTGCCGGCACCGGCGTTGATCGTGTCGTTGCCACCGGCCCCGACCAGATCGTTCGCTCCCGTGTTGCCGGTCAGCGTGTTGTTCGCCGCGTTGCCGGTGCCGTCGATATCGTCCGTGCCGGTCAGCGTGAGCTTCTCGACATTCGCTGTCAGCGTGTAGCTCACCAGTGCGCTCGACACGGTATCGCTGCCCTGCCCCGCCAGTTCGTTCACCTCGTCATCGATGTCGTCGACCACGTAGGTGTCGTTACCCCCACCACCGCTCATCGAGTCGGCTCCGATACCACCGTTCAGCGTATCGTTGCCCAGCCCACCGACCAGCGTGTCGCTGCCGCCAGCACCGTCGAGCGAATTGGCTCCGGTGTTGCCGGTCAACGTGTTCCCCAGCGCGTTGCCGGTGCCGTTGATCGCCGCCGACCCGGTCAGCGTCAGCTTCTCGACGTTGGCACCCAGCGTGTGCGTGACCGAGCTTTCCACCGTGTCGACACCGGTTCCCGCGCCCGCGGCTTCGGTAACCGCGTCGGCGGCATTGTCGACCACGTAGGTGTCGTTGCCGTTGCCGCCCTCCATAGAGTCGGCGCCCGCGCCGCCGTTCAGTTCGTCGTTGCCGGTCCCACCGAGCAGGGTGTCCAGACCCGCCGCACCCAGCAGCGTGTCGTTGCCCGCCAGACCATCGAGCACGTTGTTGCCGGTATTGCCGGTGAGCACGTTGTTCAACCCGTTGCCGGTACCGTTGATCGCGGCCGCACCGGTCAGCGTGAGGTTCTCGACGTTCGCCCACAGCGAGCGCGTGATCGAGCTGCGCACCAGGTCCACGCCCTCGCCCAGCGCCTCGGTGACCGTATCGCCGGCCGCATCGACGACGTAGGTGTCGTCGCCGGTGCCACCGCTCATCGCATCGGCCCCGGTACCGCCATTGATCGAGTCGTTGCCT
>CAUJIL010000161.1 GCA_963204845.1 Pseudomonadota bacterium
GTCGTGTGGGCGCGCTGCGACGATGGGCGCATTCGCGGCTTCGTGCTCGAGAAGGGGATGCCGGGGCTGTCGGCGCCGAAGATCCAGGGCAAGCTGAGCCTGCGCGCCTCGATCACCGGGCAGATCGTGATGGAGGACGTGGAGGTCGATGCCGGGCAACTGCTGCCGGGAGTCGACGGGCTGAAGGGGCCGTTCGGCTGCCTGAACAGCGCACGCTACGGCATCGCGTGGGGAGCGCTCGGGGCCGCCGAGGCGTGCTGGCACACGGCGCGGCAATACACGCTGGACCGCCGGCAGTTCGGCCGGCCGCTGGCGGCGAACCAGCTGATCCAGAAGAAGCTCGCCGACATGCAGACCGAGATCGGTCTGGGACTGCTGGGCTGCCTGCAGGCCGGGCGGCTGCGCGATGCGGGACGGCTGGCGCCGGAGGCGATCTCGCTGCTGAAGCGCAATTCCTGCGGCAAGGCGCTGGAGGTGGCGCGCATGGCGCGCGACATGCTGGGTGGCAACGGCATCGCGGACGACTACCCGGTGTTCCGCCACATGGCGAACCTGGAGACCGTGAACACCTACGAAGGCGCGCACGACGTGCATGCGCTGATCCTGGGGCGCGCCCAGACCGGTATCGCGGCGTTTTGATATAGTCCCGAGGCACACCGCGCTCCTCGAGGACCACCGATGACCGACGATCAGCAGACCCGTGGCTACGTGGCGCTCGCGGCGCGACGGATACCCTTTCCGCGCTCGATCAGCCCCGATGCGCGGGCGCGGCTCGCGCGCTTCGTGGACGAGGATGGCGTACCGCTGAACCGCTCGCGCTACCCCGCACCCGGCGACTTCGCGGGCTGGCTGGCCGACAAGCAGCGCGGCAACCTGCGCATGGAGTCGTTGTTGCCCCAGGGGCGCTCACCGACCACGACGGCCGAGATCGCCGGTTGCGTGGTGCACGTGGCGACGCCGCCGGCGGCGGACCACCGCGTCTATCTGGACATTCACGGCGGAGCGTTGATCTACGGCGCAGGCGAATGCTGCCGGCGCGGAGCCAGCCTCGGGGCCGACCAGTTCGGCGTGCGCTGCTACGCCGTCGACTACCGCACACCGCCCGAACACCCGTACCCGGCCGCGCTCGACGACTGCGTGGCCGTCTACCGCGCGCTGCTCGATCGCCATCGACCCGGGGACATCATCGTCGGCGGCTCGTCGGCCGGAGGCAACCTCGCCGCGGCGTTGGTGTTGCGCGCGCGCGACGAGGGGCTGCCGTTGCCCGCGGCGCTGATGCTGCGCACGCCGGAGCTGGACCTGACCGAATCGGGCGACAGCTTCGAGACGAACCGGTTCCTCGACGTGGTGCTGCCCGAACCGCTGATGCCGATCAACCTGCTCTATGCCGGCGGGCACGATCTGGCGCATCCGTACCTGTCGCCGTTGTTCGGCGACTTCAGCCGCGGCTTTCCGCCGACCTACCTGCAGACGGGGACGCGCGACCTTTTTCTGTCCAACACCGTGCGCATGCATCGGGCGCTGCGGCGCGCGGGTATCCCGGTCGAGCTGCACGTGTTCGAGGGCATGCCGCACGGGGGCTTCTTCGGCGCACCCGATGACGCGGACATGTACGCGGAAGTGGGGCGTTTCGCCGCGGAGCACTGGGCAGCCAGGCGCGGGGCCTGAGCCGCGTCCCGGCGGTGGTGCGACAACCGCCGTCCGGCCGATCATGTCCGTAGGTTCGGGCTGCGCCCGAACAATGTCCGGGCACAGCCCGGACCTACGGCGGAACCATGTCCGGGCACATGTCCGGGCACATGTCCGGGCACAGCCCGGACCTACGGTTCTCCCAGCCGCTCGAGGCAGCGTTCCATATCGTCCGGGCGGGTCCAGCCGCATAGCCCCGTGGTCTGGCGTTCGCAGCGTGCGTTCGAATAGCACGCGAAGTCGGGCCTGTAGATGCAGGTGGTCACCACGCCGGGTGTGGCGCTGCACACCTCGCCGGAGCAACCGCCCACATAACAGGATTCTTTCCCCGACGGTTGCCATATCAGCGGCGTGTAGCTGCGATTGATGGACAGCAGCAGGCGTGCGCTGCCCGATGTGCGTACCGTGTTCAGGTTGCCTGCCGCCAGCAGGCCGGGCGAGCGGTCGGCAATACGCTCGTGCCAGCGCTTCGAGATCGTTGGCGAAGCCGGGGTGATGGCGTCCACGTAGACCGTGGAGTAGGGCGTGTTCAGCACGTTCGCCCGGTAGCGCGGACACGGGGCCGTCACGCACTGCAACGCGCTCGGGCGCACCCGGTAGAGCACGCCCGCGGCCGCGCCGCCGTCCTCCGGATACCAGGCTTGGCCGACCAGCAGTTGCTCGCCGCCGGCCTTTGGCGTCTGCAGCGAGACTTCCTGCGGTAGACGCTGCCCGCGGACCAGCAGCGTGCCGGCGGCGAGCGCAGCATCGAGCCTTGCCTGCTGCGTCGCGTCGAGTTGCCCGCTTGGCAGGCGGAGCTGCGGCACGTGGCATTCGGGGCGCACCGCGCCATCGGCGCATTTCATGAACGAGCGGTTGGCGGGCCGGATGAACACGCCGCCGCACCGCGGCGACGGGCACTCACGCGTATCCAGGCGAGCGAGGTAATACGTCGGCACGCCCGCCGTGGAGTCGACCGCGGC
>CAUJIL010000162.1 GCA_963204845.1 Pseudomonadota bacterium
CAGACCGGCCGGATCCCGACTCCGGCAGGCGTATCGAGCTCGCTCTCGATGGCGAAGTCGGAACGAACGACGGGCAGCGGCCTCGAGCCGGCGATCTACAAGCGGGGCGAGGTCGAATTCAACCGCCGGTTCTTCGAGTTGAAGTTCTCCCCGTATTTCCGCGTGGTGTTGAGCGAGGCGGAGAAGAGCATGGTGATCGTGGTGTCGACGCCGCGGCGGGAGTTCATCGCCACGCGAATCGCGCGGATCTCCTCGCTCGAGGTCCACCTCCAGCTCCAAGGGGGGGCGGGCGAGGTCGGGGTGCCCTTCGGGGAGATCACCCAGGTCCAGCTTCGGCCGAAGGACGCGCGCGGATAAGGCAATGACCCGGCAGTTCAGCGATCTGGTGGCCAGCGAGCTCTATTGCCCGCGCTGCCGGCAGGCGCGGCATCCTGGGGGACATGGGCGGCGGATCTGGCGGACCTCGCTGAATTCGAGCGCCGGGCCGCGGAGCCGGAACTCGATGTGGACGCGTTGCTCGCTGAACTCGGGAGGCATGGAAACGGGTAGCACGCCTATAATCGCCCCCGCCACCCGACACGCACGCTGCGCAATGCCCGATCCGCTGAACGCGAACTGTCACTGCATCTCGCTCGATGGCGCGGCGCTGGAGCGTCAGTTCCGCGAGGCCATGCTGCGCGAGGGCAGCCTGCCGGAGTTCCTGGTCGGTCGTGAGCATCTGTTCGCGCCCTACCCCGTGTTCGCGAACCAGGCGCAGTGGAACGCGATGCGCGCGGTGGTCGCGGCGGCGCACGAGGTGATGGCCCTGCCGGCGTTCCAGCACGAGGCGCTCGCCGGCGCGCCGTGGCCGGACCAGCACACGCTGAGCGCGATGATGGCCTTCGATTTCCATCCCGAGCCGGTCGGCGCGAAGCTGATCGAGATCAACACCAACGCCGGCGGTGCGTACCTCGCGGCGCTGCTCGCCGAGAGCCAGCGCGACGCCTGTGCCGAGATGGGGCCGGCACTGGCGATGCCGACCAGCGGACGCGAGGCGCCCGCCCGGTGGCTGGATGACTTCCTGAACGAGTGGCGCCTGGCGCGTGGGGAACGAGCCTTGCGCAGCGTGCGTATCGTCGACGACCGCCCCGCCGAACAGTTCCTGTACCCGGAGTTCCTGCTGTTCCGTGCGCTGTTCCGCCGTGCCGGGATCGACTGCGGGATCACCGATCCGGCGGAACTGGTGTACGCCGGGGGCACGCTGTGCCACGGCGCGCAGGCGGTCGACCTGGTCTACAACCGCTGCACCGATTTCACGCTGCACGAGGCGCCGCACACCGCGCTGCGCGAAGCGTACCTGGCCGACGCGGTGGTGCTGACACCTTCGCCACGGCACCACGCGCTGTATGCCGACAAGCGGCGGCTGGTGCGGCTGTCGGATGCGGATTTCCTCGCACGCATCGGCGCACCGGCGGCGGCGCGGCGCGTGCTCGCGGCGCACGTGCCGCCGGCACGTCTGGTGACGACGGAGGATGCCGATGCGCTGTGGAATGCGCGCCGGCAGTATTTCTTCAAGCCCTTCGCGGGCTACGCGAGCCGCGGAGCCTACCGTGGCGAGGGTCTGACGCGTCGCGTATGGGCCGGGATCGTCGCCTCCGGGGAATACATCGCGCAGGCCTATGCACCCCCGCCGACGCGCCGCGCGACGCCGGGCGATGACGCGCCACAGCTGAAGTTCGACCTGCGTTGCGTGAGCTACGGCGCGGCGGTCCGTCTGCTGAGCGCCCGCCTCTACCAGGGGCAGACAACCAACCTGCGCACCGTCGCGGGCGGGCTGGCCTCGGTGTTCGTGCTGGCCGACGGTGCGGATGCGCCGCGTGTCCTGACTCAGTAGGCCGCGGGATCACGCTCCTCGGCGAACCAGACCACCGCGTAGTGGTCGCCGATGGCCGCGCCGAGCGCGCGCCACGTGTTGTCCGCCCAACGCCCGGTGTTCAGCAGCATCGCGTGGTGTGCCGGGCTCTCCTGCCAGATCTGCAGCGCGCGCGCGGGCGTGATCGGGTCCGTGTAGTGCGCGACGATCTCGTAGCCCGGTGCGGTGTAGACGCCACGCGTGATCTCGCGCGGCTTGTTCCACATGCACTCGGCTGCCGCGTGATCGGGTGTGTAACAGCACCCCGACCACGCGCCCGCCGTGCTCCACGAATGCATGTTGCATTGGCCGCCGCGCCGGTAGCGACGCTCGAGGTCGTCGAGGTGCGCCCGCGCTACCGCCATCAGCGACGGCGAGATCTCGATGCGTGGCAGCCGCCGGGCGGCCCGGTACGCGTTCACGGTGTCGGCGAAACCGTGCTGCCGATCCGCCGGCGGCGGCTCCGCGCCGCCGCTCGCCCGCGGGAGTGCGGCGCAGGACAGCAACAGCGACGAGGCGATCACGAGCGTGATCAGGCGACGGAGGGCGGAGCTTCGCATGACACTTCGGCAACTTGCTTTAACGATGAACGCTGACCACTCTAGCGCGACCTTCCACGCTCCGGGAGACACGCCGTTGCCATTCCTTGCCCGCCACCTGCTTGCCGTGACGCTGTTCGCATCGCTGTGCGCCTGCCAGCGCGACGTGCCCGCGGAATTCCCGCCCGGTGCCGAAGCCGGGTGGCCCGCCTACGGCGCGGCGCCCGGCGGCGGGCACTACTCCGCTGCCACGCAGATCACGCGCGAGAACGTGCACCTGCTGCGCCCGGCGTGGGTCTACCGCAGCGGCGATCTGCGCATGCCGCGCCCGGCGAATCCGGAGGCCGGAGATCCCATGGGCGTGCGCGCGAGCAGCTGGCAGCTCACCCCGATCCTGGTCGACGACACGCTGTACGGCTGCACCGCGTTCAACAAGGTGTTCGCGCTCGATCCCGCGACCGGCAAGGAGAAATGGCGTTACGATCCGGGCGTCGATACCGACCGCGAGGTGATGGTCAACTGCCGTGGCGTCAGCAGTTGGCAGGACCCGAACCCGCGCGGCGCCGCCTGCGAGCACCGCATCCTGACCGGTACGCTCGATGGCCGCCTGATCGCGCTCGATGCGCGCGACGGCACGCCGTGCCGTGATTTCGGCGAGCAGGGCCAGGTCGATCTGCACGCCGGGCTGGGGCAGTTCGAGGAATACGAGTATTCGGTCACCTCGCCGCCGGCGATCCTCGGTGATCGCGTGATCACCGGCGCGCTGGTGCTCGACCGTACGCACAACCACATGCCGAGCGGCGTGGTGCGCGCCTACGATGTGCGCAGCGGCCGGCTGCTGTGGTACTGGGACCCGATCCCTCCCGGCGCCAGCCACGCCGTCGACGAGGCGGGCCGGCCGCAATACCGCCGCGGCACACCGAACGTCTGGTCGATCATTTCGGTCGACGCCGCGCGTGATCTGGTGTTCCTGCCGACCGGCAACACCTCGACCGATTTCTACGGCGGTCTGCGCGACGGCAGTGACCACTACTCGAGCTCGGTGGTGGCGCTGCGCGGCACGACCGGCGAGCTGGTCTGGCACTTCCAGGCCGTGCACCACGACATCTGGGATTTCGACACCCCGGCGCAGCCGACGCTGTTCGAGCTGCGCCGTGACGGCCAGAGCATTCCCGCGCTGGCGCAGCCGACCAAGATGGGCCACCTGTTCATCCTGCACCGCGAGACCGGCGAGCCGTTGTTCCCGGTCGAGGAGCGCCCGGTGCCGCAGGACTGGGAAGTCCCCGGCGAATACCTGGCGCCGACCCAGCCGTTCCCGGTCAGGCCGGCGCCGCTGCATCCGCACCGGCTGGCCGCCGAGGACGCGTGGGGCTTCACCTTCTGGGATCGCGGGGCGTGCCGCAAGAAGATCGCGAGCCTGCGCAACGAGGGGATTTTCACGCCGCCCTCGCTGGACGGCACGCTGTTCTTCCCCAGCGACATGGGCGGCAACAACTGGGGCACGCCGGCGATCGATCCGGAACGTGGCCTGTTGATCCTGAACACCCTGTTCATGCCGGCCGAGCTGAAGCTGGTTGCGCGCGAGCGTTGCGACATGGCGTCCGGCGATCCGTACCTGACGCCGCAGCACGAGACGCCGTACTGCCTGCGCATCGAGCCGCTGATGTCACCGCTCGGCGTGCCGTGCAGCGCGCCGCCGTGGGGAACGCTGGCCGCGATCGACCTCGCGAGCGGCGAGAAGCGCTGGGAGGTGCCGCTGGGTACGCTCGAGCACATGGCGCCGTGGCCGTTCTCGCGCCTGCGCGGGGCGCCGAACATCGGTGGACCCAGCGTCACCGCCAGTGGACTGACGTTCATCGCGGCGACCCCCGATCGCTACCTGCGTGCCTTCGACAGCGAAACCGGCGAGGAGCTCTGGAAGGGCGAACTGCCGGCCGGCGGCCACGCGACGCCGATGATCTACAAGCGTCCCGGCGATGGGCGTCAGTTCGTGGTGATCACGGCGGCCGGGCATTTCGGCATGCCCGATCTCGCGTTCAGCGACCAGTTGGTCGCCTTCGCGCTGCCCGAGGCGCACCCGCGCGATCCGCGTTAACATGCGGGTCGACGATGCGGTAACGGAGCAGGCGGGAATGACCGGCAACACCAACGAAAAATCGCGCGGACTCGTGTATCCATGGGGTACGCAGGCCGCGCCCGCCGAGCCGTTCCAGGTCGCCGACGGCGTCTGGTGGCTGCGCTTCCCGATGCCCGGCGCGCTCGACCACATCAACCTGTGGTTGCTCGAGGATCGCGACGGGTGGACGGTCGTCGATACCTGTCTCGATGTGCCCGAGGCGCGCCAGCGCTGGGAGGCGCTGTTCGACGGCTTCATGCGCGGCAAGCCGCTGCGGCGGGTGATCTGCACGCACCTGCACCCGGACCACATCGGGCTGGCCGGCTGGCTGACGCGGCGCTTCGACTGTGATCTGTGGGTGTCGCGCGAAGAGTTCCTGATGTGCCACACGCTGGCCGACTACACCGGCCAGCCGGCCCCCGAGGTCGCGATCCGTTTCTACCGCGCCGCCGGCTACGACGAGCAGATGCTCGACACCTACCGCTCGCGCTTCGGCAGTTTCGGCCGTCATATCTCCGCGCTGCCCGACAGCTTCCGGCGTCTGGTCGACGGCGAGACGATCGAGATCAACGACCGCTACTGGCAGGTCATCGTCGGCAGCGGGCATTCGCCCGAACACGTTTCGCTGTACTGTCCGGCGCTGAAGTTGCTGATCGCCGGCGATCAGGTGCTGCCGCGCATCACGCCGAACGTCAGCGTGTTTCCTACCGAGCCGAAGGGCGACCCGCTGAAGGAGTGGCTCAATTCCTGCGAACACATCCGCGCGCGCCTGCCCGACAACGTGCTGGTGCTGCCCGCGCACCAGGCGCCGTTCCTCGGACTGCACGTGCGACTCACGCAGATCATCGAATCGCACGAGCGCGCGCTGGTCACGCTGTTCGACGCGCTGGCCGAGCGGCGGCGCGCGATCGACTGCTCGCGGGTGATCTTCCGTCGCGAGCTGGCGAGCGAAATGCTGGTGATGGCCACCGGCGAGACGCTCGCGCACCTCAACTGCCTCGTAGGCCGACGCATGGTGCGCCGCGAGCGCGATGCCGACGGCGTCGACTGGTACGTACAGAAACCGGACACGGTGGATTTCGCCCTCTGACCCCAACAAGGAGAACGCTCATGCTCAGCTACGTGACCCTGGGAACCAACGACCTCGACCGCGCCACCGCGTTCTACGACGCGCTGCTCGCCGAACTGGGCGCCACGCGCATCATGAAGAGCGACCGCATGTCGATCTGGACCACCCAGCTGGGCGCTCCGATGCTCGCGGTCTGCACGCCGTACGACGGCAAGGCCGCCACGGTGGGCAACGGCACGATGGTCGCGCTCGCCGCCGGTGACCGCGACACCGTGGGGCGCATGCACGCCAAGGCGCTGGCGTTGGGCGGCAGCGACGAGGGCGCCCCCGGCCCGCGCAGCGACGGGTTCTACGGCGGCTATTTCCGCGATCCCGACGGCAACAAGCTGGTTGCCTGCGTGGTTGGCTGATCAGCGATCGACTGCCGGAGGGCCGCCGGGATGGAGATACTGGTGCTTGGACTGCTGTTGTTCCTGGGAACGCATTCGGTGCGCATCGTCGCTGACGGCTGGCGCACGCGCATGGTCCAGCGGCTGGGCGCAACCGGGTGGAAAGCGGCGTACTCGCTGTTCGCGCTGGCCGGGCTGGTGCTGATCGTGACCGGTTACGGCGCGGCGCGTGAACAGAACCTGGTGCTGTTCGAGGCGCCGCGCTGGACCGGCCCGCTCGCCACCTTGCTGATGTTGCCGGCGCTCGCGGTCGCGGCCGCGGCTTACGTGCCGGGCACGCGCATCAAGGCCGCGATCGGCCACCCGCTGGTCGCGGCGACCAAGCTGTGGGCCGCCGGACACCTGCTCGCCAACGGTGGTCTGGCCGACGTGGTGCTGTTCGGCGCCTTCCTGGTCTGGGCCGGGATGGATTTCAGCTCGCTGCGCCGGCGCGACCGCGCGGACGGTACGCGCTATCCGGCTGGCCCGCTGTGGCGCGACGGCGTGGCGGTCGCGATCGGCGCGGCGCTCTGGGTCGCGATGCTGGCCGGTGGCCACGGCTGGCTCACCGGCGTAAAGCTGCTGGGCACGTAGGTCCGGGTACGCGGGCATTCGTTCGACCGTAGGTCCGGGCTGCGCCCGGACATTCGTTCGGCCACAGGCCGAACCTACGCGGACACGGTAGGCCACAGGCAGAACCTACGTGCGGGTGGCGCGCACCCACTCGATGAAGCGCTGTACGCCGTCGACCGCCTGTTCGGCGCGCGGCGAGTGCATGATCTCGAAGGCGTGCTCGGCGCCGGTGAACTCCACGTAGGCTACCGGTTCGCGCGCGACCTCGCGCAGGCGCTGCACGAACAGCCGCGCATCGGCGACCGGAGCGAGGCTGTCGCAGGAACCGTGCAGCACCATGAACGGCGGCGCGTCGGGGTGGACCTGGCTCACCGGCGAGGCGAGTTCCCAGCGCTCGCGGTTCTCCTCGGGCGAGGCGTGCAGCACGCGGTCGCCGAGGAACGCGAAGAAGTTGCGCGTCTCGGGTCGGGCGCCCGAGCGGTTCAGCATGTCGTAGACGCCGTAGAACGGCACACAGGCCTGTACCGAGGTGTCCACGCCCTCGTGCCCGGGCTGCAGCTCGTCACGGTTGGCGGTCAGTCCCATCAGTGCGCACAGGTGCCCGCCGGCGGACCCACCGGTCACGGCGACGAACGAGGGATCCATGCCGTATTCGCGGCCGTGGGTGCGGATCCACGCCAGCGCGGCCTTGCAGTCGTGCAGATGGGTCGGGAAACCGACGCTGGGACTCAGGCGGTAGTTGGCGGCCACGCAGATCCAGCCGCTGGCGGCCAGCTGGTACATCAGTGGCAGCGCCTGCTCCTCCTTGTTGCCGATGATCCAGCCGCCACCGTGGATCTGCAGCACCACCGGGCAGCCCTGCGGCGGAATCACGCGCGGGCGGTAGATGTCGAGCCGCTGGCGGATGCCTCCGTTGGCGTACGCGATGTTGCGGATCACCTCGACGTCGGGGCGCGCCATGCGGAACGGCCGGCACCAGTCGCGAAAACCGACCGCACCACGCAGCCGGGCTGCCGCCGTGGCCGGAATCCGGCTACGGTAATCCGAGCCCAGTGCTTCGGTAAGCGCTTCCTCGACCGTGGCCCCGCTCTGCAGACCGAGCCGCAGGTTGTGCAGCAGACCGGGCCACGCCAGCAGCAGCACGATCAACCCGATCCAGCCGAGCGTCGAATCGAGCGCTCCGCCCGCCACGCAGATCAGAGCGAGCACGGCCTGCAGCGGCAGCCAGAACCACGCCAGTTCGGTGGCCAGCAACGCGAAGCCGAACACGAACCACGGCAGCATGTTGTCCGGGAACGAGCGTGGTGCAAAGACGGTCAGCAGCGCGAGCACGTTGCACAGCGCGAGCACGGCAAGCAGGGTATCCATCGGCAGCTTCCTGGGCGTGAAACGGGAGGTGTGGGTCGCGGCCGATCATAGCAGACGCCTGTTGCGCGCATCGCGCGCGGCGCGTCGCCTCAGTCGGCGTTGCGTTCGACGCGGCGCCGGTAGCGGTCGCGCTCGCTCTCGCTCATGCTGCGCCAGCGCTGGCGCAGTTCCTCGCGCTGCTGCGGACTCATGCTCCGGTAGCGGTCCTCGGCCTCGCGTACGCGCTGTTGCTGCTCGCGTGGCAGCGAGCGGAATCCCTGCTCGCGCCGCTCCAGGCGTGCCCGGTCCTCCTGGCCGCGCCCTCCGCGTTCGCCTCGTTCGCCGCGTTCGCCTCGTTCGTCGCGTTCGCCGTGGCGCGGTCCGGCGGCGACCGATGTCGTCGCGATTGTCGCCAGCGCCAGTACGGTAGTGCGGAGCAGGGTGCGGCGCGAGCGAAGTTCAGTCATGACTCCCCATCTCCGACTCCGCCAGCCACAGATAGAAGTCGAGGTTCTCGTAGAACGCCGGGTCCGCGGGCAGCGGCATGCCGTGCTCCGGCTGCAGCCAGCCGTGCTGTCCGGGCAGCAGCACGGCCACCGCCAGCACGGTTACCAGCGCCACGCCACCGAGGGCCGGTCCGTGCCGGCGCCACCACGGCAGGCGTGCGGCGGCGAGCGCACGCTGCCGTGCTGCGCCGATGCGGGCCAGCGTCGTGGCGTCGAGTCCGTTTTCCTGTCGGCGCAGCAGTGCGCGCCAGTTCCGTTCCAACCCGTTCATCAGCGGTGATCTCCGAGCTGTTCGCGTAGCGCTTGCAGCGCACGCGAGTAGTGCGTCTTCACGCTGCCCTCGCCGCAGCCCATCGCGACCGCGGTCTCCGCGGTGGACAAACCCTCCCAGCAGCGCAGCATGAATGCCTGGCGCTGGCGCTCCGGCAGGCGGGCCACCGCCTGCATCAGTGCGCCGGCCGCTTCCTCGCCGGCGATCAGCCGCGCCGGATCGGTCACGGCCGGGTCGGCGATTTGCGCCAGCGGCTCGTCGTCGCGCTCGTCGCGGCCGCGCTCCATCCAACCGAACAGGCGCGCGCGGATCACGCGCCGTCGCCGCGTATCGGTGATGCGGTTCCGGAGCATGCGATAGAACAGCGGCCGCCACTCCGCGGGCGGCCTGCCGGCGTAACGCTGCACCAGACGCAGCATCGTGTCCTGCAGGGCGTCGAGCGCGTCGTCCTCGTTGCCGAGCGCGAGGCGTGCCATCAGGAAGCCGCGGCGCTCGATGGAGCGCAGGAAGGTTTCCAGGTCGGCTGCCACGCCCGTGGCATCGTCCGCGTCGCTGTCGTCACTCTGGCGCATTGCTTTCCCGGGGCATGGCCACGCGCGTCGGCATCACGTTCGATGCGCTGGCTAGAACGCGCGGTACCCGGATCGGTTGACACCGGGAGCGCATTGCGGCGCAGGTTACGCCAGCGGTGTCGCATCGGTCCATGACCAGGCCGGCGCATTCAGGAGTCCGAGCTACCCGAACAGGGGCATGCGCGGGCGGTGGGGCGCTGCGATCGCGCCCGCGATGCGCGATACTCGCCGGCTGTGCGTGGTGCTGGCGGACAGGAGGGCGCGCGGTGGCGGAATCGATACTGAAGCGGGTTGGCTGGCTGGCCGAGCTGCGCAGTCGCTGGATGGCGATGCTGCGCAATCTCATCACGCGCGGCAACCTCTGGCTGCTGCGCTTCTCCGGCGGACGGCTGGGCAACACGTTCCTCCGGCGCTCGGTGATGCTGCTGCACACGATCGGGCATCGCAGTGGTGTCGAGCGCGTCATTCCCATCTTCTACCTTGCAGATGGCGAACGCATCGTGCTGGTCGCCTCGAACGCGGGCACCACCACCGACCCCGCGTGGCTGCTCAATATTCGCGCGCATCCTGTGGTTGCCGTTACGATCCGCGGCCACAGGCGGGCGATGACGGCCCGCGTCGCCGATGACGACGAACACCGGCACTACTGGCCGCGCGTGGCCGAGATGTTCCCGGTCTGGGAGATGGTGCAGAACAACAGCCTGCGCCGCTTCCCCATCGTGGTGCTCGAACCGCGCGCCGACTGAGCCGCGCACTGTAATCCCCCAGTAATGAAGCGCGGCGTCATTCGCGCCGGTGCGGTCCTATACTCCGGCGCACTCGCAGGACGGTCCTGGAGCGCTGGAGTGAACGCATGACGTGGGACGAAGAAGTCGACTGGCTGGTGGTCGGTTCCGGGGCGGCCGGCATGACCTCGGCGCTGCGCGCCGCGGACCTCGGCGCGCGCACGCTGCTGATCGAGAAGTCGGGGCGTTTCGGTGGCTCCACCGCCATGTCCGGTGGCGCGATCTGGGTGCCGGCGAATCCGGGCATGGCGGCGCTGGGTATCCCCGATTCGCGTGAGGACGGGCTGCGTTACCTGGAACACATCGTCGCCGGCCGGGTACCGCCCGAGCGGCTCGCGGCCTACGTCGAGACGGCACCGCGGATGGTCGAGTATCTGGCCACGCGCAGCCACGTGGTATTCGAGCCGGTCCCCACCTACTGCGACTACTACGCCGAGGCACCCGGCGGCAAGCCCGGTGCGCGCACGATCGAGCCACCGGAGTTCGAGGCCATGCGGCTGGGCGCCGAGCGAATGCGACAGCGGTTCGGTTTCGAGCACAGCCGGCCGTTGCCGTTCATGAGCCTCAAGGCTTCCGACGTCCCCGCGCTGCTGCTCGGCGGGTGGCCCCGGATCGCGCTGGTGGCGCGGCGCGCCGCCGGTTACTACCTGAACCTGCGCGCGCGTCTCGCCGGCGCCGGCAACACCTGCTACACGCTGGGCGCCTCGTTGATCGCGCGGTTGCGGCTGTCGCTGACCGATCGCGCCGTGCCCTTGTGGCTGGATTCGCCGTTGCGCGAACTGGTGCTCGAGGACGGGCGGGTCACCGGCGCCGTGGTCGACCGCGCGGGCCGCCCGGTGCGCGTGCGTGCGCTGCGTGGCGTGATGCTCGCCGCCGGCGGCTTCGAGAAGAACGCCGCGTTGCGCCAGCGCTACCAGGAAATGCCGATCGGTGCCGACTGGGCGGCCGGCTGCCCGAGCAACGAGGGGGATGCGATCGTGCTCGCCGAGCGCACCGGCGCGGCGCTGGACCTGATGGACCAGGCGTGGTGGTGCCCGGTGTTCAAGGTGCCGGGTGACCCGCATCCGCGTGTGATCGTGATGGAAAAAGGCATGCCGGGCTCGATGCTGGTCGATGCTGCGGGCCGGCGCTTTGTCAACGAATCCTCGCCGTACAACGACTTCGTGAAGGGCATGTACGCGGCGCATCGCAGCGGTACGCCGGCGATTCCTGCGCATCTGGTGTTCGACGCGACGTTCCGCTGGCGCTATCCGGTGGGCCCGGTGCGCCCGGGTTCGATCCAGCCGGACGCCGCGCTGCCGTCCGCGATTCGTGACGGCTTCCTGGCCAAGGGAGATTCGCTGGCGGAACTCGCGCGTGCGATCGGCGTCGATGCGGACGGGCTAGAGGCGAGCGTCGCGCGCTTCAACGGATTCGCACGCAGCGGTCGTGACGAGGATTTCGGTCGTGGTGACACGCTGTCGGACCGTTATTACAGCGATCCGCAGGTGGCCCCGAATCCGTGTCTGGCGCCCATCGAGAAGCCGCCGTTCTACGCGGTGAAGGTCTACCCGGGCGACCTGGGCACCAAGGGCGGCGTGGTCACCGACGCCCACGCCCGCGCGCTCGATCGCGCCGGGCAGCCGATGCCGGGGCTGTACGCCGCGGGCAACTGTTCCGCGTCGGTCATGGGGGAAACCTATCCGGGTGCCGGCGGCACCATCGGCCCGGCGATGGTGTTCGGTTTCCTGGGCGCCGAACACGGCTGCGCCGGCTAGCGATCTCAGCGATCCTGCCAGCGCGGCGGGCGCTTCCCGAGGAAAGCCTGCACGCCTTCCAGCGTGTCGGCGCTTTGCGAGACCTCGCGTACCAGCCGGCGTTCCAGCGCGAGTGCCTCCTCGAGCGGCAGCGCGACGCCCTCGCGCACCGCGCGCAGGATCGCACGCTGCGGCACCAGGCTGTGGCGGGTGATCGTGCCGACCAGTTCCGCCGCGCACGCGATCACGTCGTCGGTGTCCTCGCAGACGCGGTTGACCAGCCCGATCGCGGCGGCGGTCGCGCCGTCCACCGGGTCGCCGCCGAGAATCATCTCGAGCGCCCGGTTCTCGCCGACCAGGCGCGGCAGCAGTTGCGTGCCGCCGTAGGCCGGCAGCAGCCCGAGCTTGATCTCGGGCAGTCCGAGCCGCGCGCCCCGGCGCGCGACGCGGAAGGTGCACGCCAGCGCGAGCTCCAGTCCGCCGCCGAGCGCGAGGCCGTTGATCGCGGCGACGATCGGCTTCGGATAGTCGCGCAGGCGCACGATCAGCGCGTGCACGCGCTGCACGCGCCGTTGCGGATCGTCATGCGGCTCGCTGAGGTCGCTGCCGGCGCAGAATGCCCGGCCGGCGCCGCTCAGGATCAGGGCGCGGCTGTCGCTGCCCTGCTCCTCGTCGAGGATTTGCTCGAGCCGGTCGAGCATCGGGTTCGTTATCGTGTTCAGCACATCCGGGCGGTTCAGCGTCAGCAGCACGCACGCTCCGCGCCGCTCGCTCTGCACTACGTCCATCGTCGGGTCTCCTGGTGCCATGGTGGGTCGGATCGGTGCGCCTCAGCTCGCGACGGCGCGCTCCTCGAGCTCGCTCCAGCGCATGAATGCCACCTCGAGTTCCTCGGCGATTGCGGCCACGCGCCGCGAGGCGGCGTTGAGTTCGTCGAGCGGCAGCGTGCCCATGCCGGCGAGGAGCGCAGCCTGTTCGTGTTCCAGCGCCTCGATGCGCGCGGGCAGCTCGACGAGCTCGCGCTGTTCGCGAAAACCCAGCTTGCGGCTGGCGCTGCGCTGGCGTTCTGCCGCGCGTGGCGCCGGTTCCGGCGCCGCGGCGGCGGCCAGCGGCCCGGGGCGCTGCAGCAGCCAGTCACTGTAGCCGCCGGCATACTCCTGCCAGCGCCCCTCGCCTTCGGCCACCAGCGTCTGCGTCACCACGTTGTCGAGGAACACACGGTCGTGCGTGACCAGCAGCAGCGTGCCGGTGTACTCCTGCAGCGTGTCCTCGAGCAGTTCCAGCGATTCGATGTCGAGGTCGTTGGTCGGCTCGTCGAGCACGAGCAGATTGGCGGGGCGCGCGAACAGCCGCGCCAGCAGCAAACGGTTGCGCTCCCCGCCGGAGAGCGTGCCGACCGGCGAGTTCGCCCGCTGCGGGGCGAACAGGAAATCCCCCAGATAACTGATCACGTGGCGTCGTTCGCCGCCGGTCTCGATCCAGTCGGAGCCCGGGCTGATCGTCTCGATCACCGTCCGGCGCGGATCGAGCTGCTCGCGCAGCTGGTCGAAATACGCCACTTCGAGCCCGGTGCCGAGCCGCACGCTGCCCTCGTCGGGCGCGAGCTGTCCGAGGATCAAGCGGATCAGCGTGCTCTTGCCGGCGCCGTTTGGTCCGATCAGCCCCATGCGGTCGCCGCGCAGCACGCGCAGCGACAGGTCGCGCACCACGCTGCGCCCGTCGAAGCGCTTGCCCACGTGCTCGAGCTCCGCGACCAGCTTGCCGGAACGCCCCCCGCCGTCGACGCGCAGGCGCAGCTTCCCGATGCGCTCGCGCCGCTCGGCGCGCTCCGCGCGCAGGCGCTCGAGTCGCCTGACGCGGCCCTCGTTGCGGGTGCGCCTGGCCTTGATTCCCTGGCGGATCCAGACTTCCTCCTGCGCCCAGAACGCGTCGAACTTGCGTGTCGCGACTTCCTCGGCGGCCAGCTGCTCCGCCTTGCGCGCCTCGTAGGCCTGGAAGTTGCCCGGATACGAGCGCAGCAGACCGCGGTCGAGCTCGACGATGCGGGTCGCGAAGCGGTCGAGGAACGCGCGGTCGTGGGTGATGACGATCGCCGCCGACACCTTCGGCAGCAACTCCTCGAGCAGCGTGATGCCGTCGATGTCGAGGTGGTTGGTCGGCTCGTCGAGCAGCAGCAGGTCGGGCGCCAGCGCGAGTGCCAGCGACAGCGCGGCGCGCTTGCGCTCGCCGCCCGACAGCCGCTGCGTGCCGCGTTCGGGATCGAGTCCGAACCGGTGCAGGTACTCGCGCAGCCGTGCCTCGAAGCGCCAGTGCTCCCCGTCGTCGACGGTCGCTGTCCGCGTCGCGCGTTCGAGCAGGCTGGCGAACAGCGTCGCGCCGGGTGCGAGCTCGGGTTCCTGTTCGACGAGCACGACCCGGGTTCCGTCGCCGAGGCGTGCCACACCGTCGTCGAGCGCGACCTGGCCCGTGATCACGCGCAGCAGCGAGGACTTGCCGGTGCCGTTGCGTCCGATCAGACCGATGCGCTCACCGCGCGTGACGGTGAGCGAGGCGCCGTCGAGCAGCGGATGCAGCCCGTACGCCAGCCCGGCGCGTTCGATGCCGACCAGAACGCTCATCGCGGGCGTGCTTCCTCGATCATCATTCGACGGTGACCGTGATCCGCTCCGACATCACCGGCGGCTGGTGCGGGCGGTGCAGGTGGTCGCCGAGCAGCAATTGCAGGCTATGCGTGCCCGGGGCGAGCTCGAGCGTGATTTCGGTCTGCCCGGCGCCGAAATGCCGGTGTTGCTCGTCGGCCGGGATCGGCTGGTCGAGCGCGGGCGGCGTGTCCAGGTCGATCAGCAGGTGATGGTGTCCGGTAGCGGGATGGGCCACCCCGGCCGGCGCCACACCCATGCCGCGCAGACCGAAGCGCACGGTCACGGGGTTCGCGAGCACCGTGCCGTCGGCCGGCTCGATGAAGTAGACCTCGGCACCTTGCGGGGCGGGTGTCGCGGCACCGGCACCAATCGCGAACAGTGCCAGCATGGCGGCACCGAGATGGCGATGGAACGTGTTCATGGGGGCACTCCTCATGCCGTGATTCGCCCGGCAGCATAACAAATGCCACACCGGGCCGGTCGCGGCGACCGCGGGTCCCGGTACCGGTTAGAATCCGTCCATGCACGCCGAACACATCCTCGACGGACTCAATCCCTCGCAGCGCGAGGCGGTCACCGCCGCCGCCGACGCGAACCTGCTCGTGCTGGCCGGTGCCGGCAGCGGCAAGACCCGCGTGCTGGTGCACCGCATCGCGTGGTTGATCTACCACGAAGGCTTCTCGCCGCACGCGCTGCTGGCGGTCACGTTCACGAACAAGGCCGCGCGCGAGATGCGCGCGCGGATCGAGGAGATGACCGCGTTGTCGACCCGCGCCATGTGGGTGGGCACCTTCCACGGGCTTGCGCACCGGCTGCTGAAGGCGCACTGGCACGAGGCCGGGCTGGCGCAGAACTTCCAGATCCTCGACTCCGACGACCAGTTGCGCGTCGTCAAGCGCGTTTACCGCGACCTCGGCATCGACGAGGACCGCTACCCGCCCCGGCAGGCGCAGGGCTGGATCAACGCGCACAAGGACGAGGGGCGGCGCGCCGCGCACATCGAGGACTTCGGGCACGACCGCTTCCACGCCACGATGCTGGCCGTCTACCGCGGCTACGAGTCCGCCTGCGAACGCGGCGGCCTGGCGGACTTCGCCGAGCTGCTGTTGCGCTCTCACGAGCTGTGGCTGAAGGACGCGGCACTGCTTGCGCACTATCGCGAGCGCTTCCGTCACATCCTGGTCGACGAGTTCCAGGACACCAACACGATCCAGTACGCGTGGCTGCGCGTGCTGGCCGGAGACTCCGCGCGCCTCACTGCGGTCGGGGACGACGACCAGTCGATCTACGGCTGGCGCGGCGCGAAGATCGAGAACATCCACCGCTTCGAGCGCGATTTCGTCGACACCCACATCGTGCGTCTCGAGCAGAACTACCGCTCGACCGGTGTGATCCTCGACGCCGCGAACGCCGTGATCGCCAACAACCGCGGACGTTTCGGCAAGCAGCTGTGGACCAGCGGCGACAAGGGTGAGCCGATCACGCTGTATGCGGCGTTCAACGAGCAGGACGAGGCTCGGTTCATCGTCGACCATATCCGCGAATGGATCGCCGCCGGCCACGCGCGCGCCGACGCCGCGGTGCTCTATCGCTCGAACGCACAGTCGCGGGTGCTCGAGGAGGCGCTGCTGCGTTGCTCGATTCCGTATCGCGTCTACGGCGGCCAGCGCTTCTACGAACGCCTCGAGATCAGGAACGCGCTGGCGTATCTGCGCCTGCTCGGCAACCGTGACGACGACGCGGCGTTCGAGCGCGTCGTGAACACGCCGCCGCGCGGCATCGGCAACGCCACGCTCGAGCTGCTGCGCCAGCACGCGCGCACCGACGGCGCCTCGCTGTGGCAGTCCGCCGCCCCGGTGGCGACCGAGTTGCCGGCGCGCGCCCGCAACGCACTGGCGGGATTCCTGGCGCTCGTCGACCGGCTGCAGCTCGAAACACGGGACCTGGAGCTCTCCACGCTGGTCGATCACGTGCTCGGCGTAACCGGGCTGCTCGATTTCCACCGCAACGAGAAAGGCGAGCGCGGGCTGACGCGTGCGGAGAACCTCGACGAACTGGTCAGCGCCTGCCGCCAGTTCGTTCCCGACGATCCGCAGCAGGACGTGCTGCAGCAGTTCCTGGCCAGCGCCTCGCTCGACGCCGGCGAGGGGCAGGCCGACGAGCACGAGGACAGCGTGCAGCTGATGACCCTGCATTCGGCGAAGGGGCTCGAGTTCCCGCTGGTGTTCATCGCCGGGATGGAGGAAAACCTGTTTCCGCACCGCATGTCGATCGAGGAGCCGGGGCGGCTCGAGGAAGAGCGCCGCCTTGCCTACGTCGGCATCACGCGCGCGATGCGGTCGCTGTATCTCAGCTACGCCGAGTCGCGGCGGCTGCACGGCATGGAGACGCGCAACACCCCGTCGCGCTTCCTGCGCGAAATCCCGCCGGCGCTGTTGCGCGAGGTGCGGCCACGCGTCTCGGTAGCGCGCCCGACCACGTTCGGGGGCGGCTTCGGCGCCGGTGCGGCGCAGCGGGCCGAAGCGTTGCCGGGCGGGTTGCGGCTGGGGCAGAGCGTGCTCCACCCGAGCTTCGGCGAGGGCGTGGTGATCGACTTCGAGGGCCAGGGCGCGAGCGCTCGGGTCAGCGTGAACTTCCGCTCCGCGGGTGCCAAGTGGCTGGTGCTGTCCTATGCCAGGCTGGAACCGATCGGCTGAGTACCGTTGGCGCCGCTAGTTCTGCGGCACCGCCCGCGTGCGGCCGTTCTCGTCGATCGCGACGAACACGAAGGTGCCTTCGGTGACCTTCTCGACGATCGGTGCGGCTCCGGCGATGCCGGTCAGCCGCGACCACACCTCGACCTGCACCTGGATCGAGCTGCGACCGACCGCGACCACCTGGCTATAGCAGCTCACGACGGCCCCGACCTTCACCGGCACCATGAAGCTCATGCGGTCGATCGCGACCGTGGCGACCCGGCCCCCCGCCACCTTCGATGCGGCGACCCCACCGGCCAGGTCCATTTGCGACAGTAGCCAGCCGCCGAAGATGTCGCCGTTGGCGTTGGTATCCTTCGGCATCGCGATGGTCTGCAGGGCGAGTTCGCCGCTGGGTCCCGGGGACTCGTCACTGTGTGTTGCCATCTGGGTGGACTCCTCTGAGTGGGGGTTTCGATACAGGTTCAGTCGTTGTTCGCTGCGCCGGTGAGCCGCGCGGCGCGCTCGCGCGCGAACGCGGCCGCCACCGAGTTCCCGCCCGCAATGGCCGCGTAGCGCTGGCGGGCGCCAGCGGTGTCGCCGCGTGCGCGCGCGAGCTCGGCAAGCCCCAGCGTGGCTTCCTCGCTGGGGAGCAGGCGGTTCGCGGTCTGCAGATCGTCGCCCGCGGGCTCCAGGTTGCCCCGCGCCAGGTGCTGCAGGCCGCGCAGCAGGTACGGACGGTGGAAACCGGGGTTCAGCGCGATCGCACGGTTCAGGCCGGTGAACGCATCGGCCGGCCGGCCGAGCTGCGCCGCTGCCACGGCGTGCAGTTCGTGGAACAGCGCCTCGCGCGGTTGCAGCGCCAGCGCCTCGCGGGCCGCCGCGAGCGCCTCGGCGTTCTGCCCTGCCGCGAGCGCCGTGATGCCGCGCTCGTAGATCACGTAGGCCGGCCGGTCGCGCACCAGCCGCGCCGTGCGCTCGCGAAAACGCGCCTCGCCGCGATCGCCACCACCGAGCTTCTGCGCCGCGCGCCCCGCGGCCTCGGCGCGTTCGGCCGACGGAGGCTGTGCGGCGAACGGACCCGCGCTCCAGTCTGCCTCGGCGGTCACGCCAGCCAGCCTCTGCAGCAGCCGTGGCAAGGCCTGCGGGTCGTAGCCGGCACGCGCGAGCCGTGCAAGCGCGGCCTGGTCGGCTGCGAATGCCTCGGCGGTGCTCGACGCGAGGGCCGGCGTGCCGCTTGCGCCGGTGCGCAACGTGATCTGGTCCCACGCGGCGCCGTCGCGCAAGGTCCCGATCGCCGTCAGCGACGCCGGCGCGTCGGCAGGTGGGCTCCCGGTGCCGACGTCCGCAGGACGCAGCGCGTGATCGATCGCCAGCGCGAACAATGCCGCGAGCTCGGCCTCGTCGTCGAGGCGTGCGAGCAGTCCTCGGCTCAGCGCGATCTTGCCTCCAGGCAGCGCCCACAGTGACGGCGCCGAGCGGTTCAGTACCACGAACTCCCACGGCAACCGCGGTTGTTCGCCGAGGCGCGCCAGCGTTTCACCGATCCCGGCGACGTAGCCGCCGAGCACGGGATCCGGTGCGTGGACGCCACCGGCGCGCTGCTGCAGCGTCGCGAACAGGGCCTCGCCGAGGCGGATGCGTTCCGGGGCGCTCGGCAGCGTCTCCGCGGGCGACCCGCCGCGGTGCTCGCTCGTGCAGCCCGGCAGCAGCAGGCTGGCGAACAGCAGCGCAGCGAGGCATCGGCGCAGGCGCATGCGCTTCATCGCAGCAGGTAATCCGCGGCGATCCCGGCGAACACCGCGAGTCCGAAGAAATTGTTGTTCAGGAACGCGCGGAAGCAGTGTTCGCGGCCGCGGTCACGCGTCAGGAACTGCTGCCACGCGAACAGCGTGGCACCGAGCAGCAGGGCCGCCGCGTACGGCACACCCATGCCGAACTGCGTTCCGGCCAGCCACAGCAACAGCAGCACCAGCGCCTGCAGCACCGCGATCACGAGGCGGTCGGCTGTGCCGAACAGGATTGCGGTCGATCTGATCCCGATCCGCAGGTCATCGTCGCGATCGACCATCGCGTAGAAGGTGTCGTAGACCACGCTCCACAGCGCGGCCGCACCGAACAGCAGCCACGACGCCACCGGCAGCTCGCCGCGCTCGGCCGCGAACGCCATCGGAATCCCCCACGAGAACGCCACCCCGAGTCCGAACTGCGGCAGGTGCGTGACGCGTTTCAGGTAGGGGTAGCCGAGCGCGAACACCAGCCCGGCCACCGACAGCGCCACGGTCAGCGCGTTGGTCAGCAGCACCAGCGCGAACGCCGCGAGCACCAGCGTCGCGCCGAGCGCAATCGCCTCGCGCTCGCCGACCTGCCCGCTCGCCAGTGGCCGGTCGCGGGTGCGCTCCACGTGGCCGTCGAGGTGGCGGTCGGCGAAATCGTTGGCGACGCAACCGGCCGAGCGCATCAGGAACACGCCGGCGGTGAAGATGAGCAGGTTGGACAGCGATGGACGGCCCTCGGCGGCGAGCCATAGCCCCCACCACGTCGGCCACAGCAGCAGGAAGGTGCCGATCGGCCGGTCGAAGCGGATCAGGCGCAGGTACAGCGGCAGGCGCTCGCGCAGGTTCATGGCTGAGCCGGTCATGGGGTTGGCGCGCCGATCATAGCGGCGCGAGCCGGCATGCCGGCAGGAAGAACTCGGCAACCAGCAGCGGTTCACCGCCGACGCGAAACACCGAGCGCCGCCCCCAGACCGGTTCCGCCGGCGCCAGCGCCGCCGGCACGATGCGGTGCGTCGCTGCGACACGTGCCAGCTCGAAAGGCTCGCGCCGCAGTCCGCGGGTGGCGAACAGCAAGGCCCCGAGCGAGCGTTCGCCGAAGCGGCGCAGGTGGCGCAGGCGTCCAGTCAGCGTGGCCGCCGGCAGTACGCTGCGCGCGAACACCCACGGCTCGCCGGCGCATTCGAGGATCACCTCGCGCACCAGCGCCACCTCGTGCGTCGCGAGCGCGAGCGCGCGGCGCTCCGCCCGGCGCGGCCGCCGCCACTGCTGGCTCAGCACGCGCACGCGCAGCCGGTTGCCGCTCGCCGCCTGCAACTGCGCGGTCAGGGATCCCTCGGCCAGCAGCCAGCGCCGGGTCGTTTGCGGCAGCTCGATTGCATCGAAGCGTCGCCAGGGTTTCCAGGCCGGCTCATCGGGGTGGTTGCCCGCGGAGGACGACGCGTACAATGGGCTTTTCTCCGTGACGCGGAACGTGGCTGATTCTATCCGGTTGCGTGGGCGCCGCGGCAGCCGATCGTGCGGGGAGAATGGAATGGCGCGCTGGGAATGCATCGTCTGCGGCTGGGTCTACGACGAGTCGAAGGGCTGGCCCGACGACGGCATCGCACCCGGAACGCCGTGGGAGGAGGTGCCCGAAGACTTCCTGTGTCCGGACTGCGGCGTCGGCAAGCAGGACTTCGAGCCGCTCGCGGGCCGCGCGCGCGCGCGTGACATGGGACCCGCGATATCCCCCGCCCCCCTGATCGTGATCGGCACCGGGCTGGCCGGTTACACGCTGGCGCGCGAGTTCCGCAAGCTCGACGCCACCACGCCGCTGCTGCTGATCACCGCTGACGACGGGCGCAGCTATTCGAAGCCGATGCTGTCGACCGGCTTCACGCGCGCACTGACGCCGGAACAGCTCGCCACCGCCGACGCACCCGCGATGGCCGCCAGCCTCGGCGCGACGATACGCACCCACACACGGGTGAGCGCGATCGACACCGCGCGGCGCGAGCTGCGCCTCGATGACGGGAGCAGCGAGGCGTATTCGCGGCTGGTGATCGCGTGGGGAGCCGAAACCGTGCGCCCGCCGTTGGCGGGCAACGCGGCCGACCGGGTGCATGCGGTCAACGACCTGCTCGACTATGCACGCTGGCGCGCCGCGCTCGCCGAAGGCGGTGGGAGCCGGAGGGTGCTGCTGATCGGCGCCGGGCTGATCGGTTGCGAGTTCTGCAACGACCTCGGCAACGCCGGCATCGCCACCGAGGTGGTGGACCCCCTCGGCTGGTGCCTGCCGACGCTGCTGCCGCAGGCGCCGGGGCGCGCGTTGCAGCAGGCGCTGGAGGCGCTCGGCGCGCGCTTCCATTTCGGCACCGTGGTGAGCGCGATCGATCATGCGCCCGCGGGCGGCGGCATCATCGCCACGCTGGCTGACGGCCGGCGCGTGGCGGCGGACCTGGCGCTGTCGGCGGTCGGTGTGCGTCCGCGCATCGCGCTGGCGCGCGCGGCCGGACTCGCGGTCGGTCGCGGCATCGTCGCCGACCGCCTGCTGCAGACCAGCGCCGCCGGCGTGTACGTGCTCGGTGACTGCGCGGAGGTCGCCGGCCACGTCCTGTATTACGTGGCACCACTGATGGCCTGCGCGCGCGCGTTGGCGCAGACGCTCGCCGGCAACCCGACGCCGGTCGCGTACCCGGCGATGCCGGTCACGATCAAGACCCCGGCGTGTCCGGTCGTCGTTGCTCCAGCGCCGGCCGGCACCGAAGGTTCGTGGTCGGTGAGCGGGTCGGCGCCGGACTTCGTCGCCGAGTTCCGTGCCGCCGGCGGCGCACTGCGCGGTTTCGCGCTCACCGGCACGGCAGTGACTCACAAGGCCCGGCTGCAGGCCGAACTGCCGCCGCTGCTGCCCTGAACGTGATGCTGCCCTTGCGCTGGGCCGTGCTGCTGTTGGTGCTGACGCCGGGATCGATGCCGGCGCACGCGGAATGTGCGCCGGCCGCGCTGGAGCGCTTCCTGTACCTGGGCGGGATCGAGGAACTGGTGGCCGGCGCGCCGCGCAACGCCCGGACGTGGGCGCTGCTCGTGGCGCGGCGCGATGGGCTCGACGCCGCGCGCACGGCCGCGTTGCAGGAGGCGGTGGTGCGCTGGCCGGACGCCGCCGCGCTGCGCGCTTCGCTGCTGCAGGCGCTGAACGCCGAGTGCGAACCTGCACGCCTGGACGCCGCGCTCGCCACGCTGGAGCGTGGCGGGTTGGACGGGCTGCGGGTTGCGCTCGGGAAGGCGGGCGCCGGCCTGCGCGCGGCGCCCGATGCGGCAGCGTTCGCGGCCGCGGCGAGTGAGTTGGCCGCCGACGAGGCGCGCGTCGCGGCGGTGGACGGCCTGCTGGCCGCGGGGCGCACGGTCGAACTGCTGCTGCTGGTCAACGCGGTCAACGCCGCCGACGTCGAGGCGTCGAGCGCACGCGCCGGAGGGGCCACGCCAACGCCGACGAACACCGCTGATGCAGCCATCCTGCAACAGCGTGCACGCGAGGCGCAGCAGCGTGCGCTGGCGTCGTTTGCACGCAATGTCTGGCGGTATGCGTTGCGTCACGCGGGAGCGGACCAGATCGAAAGCGCGCGTGTCGCGCTGGCCGATCCGCTGGTTCAGGAATTTCTCGCCGCCACGCTGGCGCGGCTCGACCTCATGCCGCGAGATCGTGTGCGATCGCCTTGAGTTGCTCGCTGGCGCCGCGGATGCGCTCACCGACCTCGAGCGCCGCGTCGCGATCGATGCCGAGCGCGCCGAAGGCCTGGTCCGGAATCGACTCGAGCGGCGCGCTACCGATGCCCTGCTGGCGCAGCAAGCGGGTCGCCAGCTGCAGCAGGCGCGCGGCAACCTCGTGTTCGCCGGCCTGCTCGGGTGCCTGCTGGAAGCGCAGCGCCGAGCTCACCTCCTCGGGCAGGTGCCAGAAGCGCATCAGCCACCCGGCCATCTGTTCGCGGGTCACGCCGAGCAGGAACCGCTCGACGTGCCAGTGCCCCACGTGCGCGTTGGCGTCGGTGTAGCGGCATACCAGCTGCATCTGCGGCTTGAACAGTTCGCCGAGGATCAGCGCGCCGAAGTTGTGCAGCAAACCGCTCAGGTAGGTGTGTCCGAGTTGCGGACGCAGGCTCGAGGGCATCGCCTTCGCCAGACCCTCGACCATCGCCGCGCAGTGCACCGCCTGCACCCAGTACGTGCGGTAGCCGTGACGGCCTTCCCTGGACATGCGCATCGTCTTGCCGAGCGCCAGGCCGAGCGCGAGGTTCATCACCAGGTCGAAGCCGAGCACGCGCACGATCGCGTCCTGGATCGAGCGGACCTTGCCGGGGGCGGCGTAGTACGGCGAGGAGGCCCAGCTCACCACCTGCGCGGCCAGCGCCGGATCGATCTCGACCACGCGGGCGAGGTCGCTGACGCTGGCGTACGGGTCGGCGCTGATGCGGATGATGCGGTGCGCGATCTCCGGCAGCGGCGGGAAGTCCAGCGTGTCTTCCAGGCGCCGCTCGATGCGCCGCGAGGTGAAGCGCGCCACTGCGTTGCCTATATCGTCCTCGTCCGCGGACCCCTCGACGCACGCGGGCCCCAGATCGTCGAGCGGCACGCAGAAATCGGCGCTGCTGCACATGCCGTCGTCGAGCAGGGTGGCGAAGTCGGCCTCGGGCACGCGCACGCGCGCTCCGCCGGCGTCGAGTTCCAGCTCGCCGCGGGAACGCAGCGAGCGATCCGCGATGACCGGCACGTCGAGTGCGCGCGGCAGCGCGGGGAGCGACGTCAGCCCGTGCGCCGCCAGGTACGCGGCGACCGCGTCCTCGGGGGCGGCGAGCAGTTCGCGGCCGGCGAAGCGGTTCAGCGCGTCGAGGTCGAGCAGGGTGTCGGCCGGGATCAGCACCAGCACCCGTCCGGCGGCGTCCTGCAGCAGGGCTGCGCGCACTTCGGTGGCGGTGCCGGGCGCCGCCAGTTCGGCCGGCGTCCATTGGATCGCTGCGGTGTCGAGCAGCCTGCTCACGGCTTGCGGCAATTCCATCGTCGTCGTTCCTGTGGCGATGGAGGAAGTGTAGTTGAAGGCGTGCGGTGCCACACGAAGCGCACGCCGTGGACGTGACGCGGTCGCGCTCAGGCCTCGGCGTAGCGCGTACGTCCGGGCAACCAGCGTTCGAGCAGCGGTTCCACGCTCTCCGGGTGGCGTTCGAGCAGCGTCGCGGCCGCGGTGCGCACCGCGGGCCGCAGCCCCCCAACGCGCCGCAGGTCGGCGAAGCGCAGTCCCATCAACCCCGTCTGGCGCGTTCCCAGCAGCTCTCCCGGTCCGCGCAGCGCCAGGTCGCGTTCGGCGAGCACGAAACCGTCGGCGGTATCGCGCATCGCATCCAGCCGGGCGCGCCCGTTGAGCGACAGCGGCGGCTGGTACAGCAGCACGCAGTGGCTGGCAACGCTGCCGCGGCCGACGCGCCCGCGCAACTGGTGCAGCTGCGCCAGCCCGAGCCGCTCGGCGTTCTCGATGATCATCAGCGAGGCGCGCGGCACGTCCACGCCGACCTCGATCACGGTGGTGGCGACCAGCAGCCCGATCTCACCGCGCTTGAACGCGTCCATGGTCGCCAGCCGCTCGCGCGTCGCGACGCGCCCGTGCACCAGCCCCACCCTGAGCTCCGGCAACTGCGCGGCGAGCTCGGCCGCGGTGGCTTCGGCCGCCTGTGCCTGCAGCGTCTCGGATTCCTCGATCAGCGTGCACACCCAGTACGCCTGGCGCCCCTCGGCGCAGGCCGCGCGCACGCGCTCGACCACCTCGGCGCGGCGCGTGTTCGCGAGCACGGCCGTGGTCACCGGCGTGCGACCCGGCGGCAGCTCGTCGATCAGCGAGTAATCGAGATCGGCGTAGGCCGTCATCGCCAGCGTGCGCGGGATCGGGGTTGCCGTCATCACCAGCTGGTGCGGGGCGCTGCCGTCAGCGGCACCCTTCTCGCGCAACGCCAGGCGCTGGTGCACGCCGAAGCGATGCTGCTCGTCGATGATCACGAGGCCGAGCCGCGCGAAGCTCACGCGTTCCTGGAACAGCGCGTGGGTGCCGACCGCGAGCTCGATCGTGCCGTCGGCGATGCCGGCGAGCGCGGCGCGGCGCTCCTTCGCCGGCAAGCGCCCGCCGAGCAGCACGCAGCGCAGCCCGAGGGGCTCGAACCAGGCCGCGAAGCTGCGCAAGTGCTGCTCGGCGAGCAACTCGGTCGGCGCCATGATCGCGACCTGCCAGCCGCAGCCGATCACGGTGAGCGCCGCGAGCGCCGCCACCAGCGTTTTCCCGCAGCCCACGTCACCCTGGACCAGGCGCAGCATTGGCCGTCCGCTCCCGAGGTCGGAGCGGATCTCGGCGCTGACGCGCAGTTGTGCGGCGGTCGGCGTGAACCCCAGGCGCTCGAGCAGCCTCTGACGCAGCCGCCCGTCGTCGGCGAGCACCGGTGCGTGCTGCGTGCGTGCGCGCCGGCGGATCAGCAGCAAGCCGAGGTGGTGCGCGAGCAGTTCCTCGGTGGCGAGCCGCTGCTGGTACGGGTGGGTGCCGTCCATCAGCTCCGCGACCGGTGCGTCGGGCGGCGGGCGGTGCAGGTAGCGCAGCGCGGTGGCGAGCGGCACCGATGCCCCTGCCAGACCCGCCGGCAGCAGCTCGACCAGCGAGCTGTTGTCCAGCATCTGCAATGCCTGCGACGTGAGTGAACGCCAGCTTCCCTGCTGCAGTCCCTCGGCGCTCGGGTAAACCGGCGTCAGCGCCGCCTCGCCGGCTTCCCCGGCACCGCTCACCGCGCGATACTCCGGGTGGTACATCTCGATGCCGTTGCGCCCGCGGCGCGCCTCGCCGAAGCAGCGCAGCCGCCCGGCCTCGCGCAGCCCGCGCTGCTGGGAGGCATTGAAGTGGTAGAAGCGCAGCGTCAGCACCCCGCTCATGTCGGCCAGCAGGCAGACCAGGCTGCGCCGCCGCCCGGCCTCGATCCGCACATCGAGCACCTGCCCCTCCACCACGGCCTCGACACCGGGCAGCAGCGTGGCGATCGGCAGCACGCGGGTGCGATCCTGGTAGCGCAGTGGCAGGTGGAACAGTACGTCGGCGACACTGCGGATGCCGAGTGCGGCAAGGCGCGCAGCCAGTTGCGGCCCGACACCGCGCAGCGCGCCGACCGGTACGCGTTCGAGGGCGGGACTGAGGGGCGCGTGATCCTGGGGCAAACGAAGCGGCCGATCCGGTGACTCAACGGCGTTGTGCGATCATAGCCGAAGGTGGAGCCGGAGAGCGTGCATGAACCCTGCGAACATTCTGATTGCCGGCTGCGGTGACGTCGGCGGCCTGCTCGCGGCGCGCCTGCTCGCCGCCGGGCATCAGGTCACCGGACTGCGTCGACGCGTCGCGGCGCTGCCCGCCGGGGTCGAAGCGCTCGCCGCCGACCTCGCACAGCCTGCCACCCTCGGTGCCCTTGGCGGGCGGAATTTCGACGTCGTCGTCGTGACCACCGCGGCTGGGCGCTTCGACGAGCTGCACTACCGCGCGATCTACGTCGACGGTCTGCGTCACCTGCTCGATGCGCTGCGCGGCGCCCCGCGCGTGCTGCTCGCCTCGAGCACCGGGGTCTACCACCAGCACGACGGACAGTGGGTCGACGAGGACTCGCCGGCCGAACCGCAGGGCTTCGCGGGCCGTATCCTGCTCGAGGCCGAGCGGCTGCTGGCCGAACGCACCGGCGAGCGCGCCGCGGTGGTGCGTTTCGGCGGGATCTATGGTCCGGGACGCGAGCGGCTGCTGCAGGAAGTCATGGCCGGGGTCGGCTGCCCGCGGGAGCCGGTGCGCTACACGAACCGCATCCACCGTGACGACGGTGCCGGGATCCTCGGCTTCCTGGTCGAACGACTGCTCGCGGGCGCGCCGTGCGCCCGCCTGTATCTCGGGGTCGACAGCTTGCCGGCGCCGATGTGGGAAGTGCGGCACTGGATCGCCGCGCAGCTCGGCGTCGCGCTGGACGACGCGCTTCCGGCCGCGCCCGCGGTGCGCGCGCCGGGCAGCAAGCGCGTCTCGAACCGCCGCTTGCTCGCGGCCGGCTACGCGTTCCGCTACCCGGACTACCGCGCCGGCTACGCGCCGCTGATCGCGGCGCTCAGGACTTCAGCACCATCGTAGCCTCCACTTCCACCGCCGCGCCGCGCGGCAGCGCCGCGACCTGCACGCAGGCGCGTGCCGGGTACGGCTCGGTGAAGTGGCGCGCCATCACCGCGTTCACGGCACCGAAATCGGCGAGGTCGGTCAGGTAGATGTTGACCTTCACGAACTGGTTCAGGTCGCCCCCGGACGCGCGCGCGACCGCGGCCAGGTTGCGGAACACCTGCTCGGTCTGCGCGGCCACGTCGCCTTCGACCAGCTCCATGGTCGCCGGATCGAGCGGGATCTGTCCCGACAGCCAGACCGTGTTGTTGGCCTTCACGGCCTGGGAGTACGGTCCTATCGCCTGCGGCGCCTCGCTGGTGTGAATGACTGCGCGGTTGCTCATCGGGTTTCCTCGGGGTGGGGTGGAACAGGCCTCAGCGCCTGACTCGAGTGACTTTCATGACCGATTTCAGGGTGCGGATGCGGCGGATGATGCGTGCCAGCGCGACGCGGTTCCCGACCCCGACCACGAGGCGCACCTGGCTGATGCGCGCGTCACGCTCCTCCATGCCGATCTTCTCGATGTTCACGTCCATCGCGCTGACGCGGTTCGCCAGCGCGGCGATCACGCCCTTCTGGTTCTCGAGCTCGACCAGCAGCTCGACACTGAACTCGCCACTGGCGTCCTCGGCCCAGCGCAGCTGCGTGCAGCGCTCGGGATCGGCGATGAACTCGGCGATGTTGTTGCAGTTATCGCGGTGCACCACCACGCCGCGCCCGGCGCTGATGTGTCCCACGATCGCGTCGCCGGGGATCGGGTAGCAGCATTTCGCGAAGCTGAGCACCATGCCTTCGGTGCCGCGGATCGCCAGCGGCGACAGATCGCTGCCGGGTGCGCCGGCCGGGGCTTCGCTGATGCCGAGCAGCCGGCGCGCGGTCAGCAGCGCGACGCGGTTGCCGAGGCCGATTTCCTCGAGGATGCCGTCGAACGAGGCGCGCCGCGTCTCCAGCAGCAGCTGTTCGACCGCGCGCGCCTCGAGCACCCCGCGGATGCTGCTGCCGAGGCTGGCGAGCGCCTTCTCGAGCAGCCGCCGTCCCAGCTCGATCGATTCCGAGCGCTGCTGGCTCTTCAGGTAATGCCGGATGTTCGTGCGTGCCTTGGCGGTGACCACGAAGCCTAGCCAGGTGGGGTTCGGGTTCGCGCGCGGCGCGGTGACGATCTCCACCGTCTGGCCGCTCTGCAGCCGCGTGCTGAGCGGCGCGAGGTTGCGGTCGATGCGGCACGCTACGCAGCTGTTGCCGATGTCGGTGTGCACGGCGTAGGCGAAGTCCACCGCGGTCGCCCCGTTGGGCAGCGCGAAGATCGCGCCGCGCGGCGTGAACACGTAGACCTCGTCCGGGAACAGGTCGATCTTCATGCTCTCGATGAACTCGAGCGAGTTGCCCGCCCGTTGTTGCATCTCGAGCAGCCCCTGCACCCACTGGCGCGCGCGCGAGTGTCCGCTGCCGGGGCGATCCGAGCCGCTGCTCTTGTACAGCCAGTGCGCCGCGATGCCGTTGTTGGCCATCTCCTCCATTTCCGTGGTGCGGATCTGGATCTCGATCGGCACGCCGTGCATGCCGAACAGCACCGTGTGCAGCGACTGGTAGCCGTTGGTCTTCGGGATCGCGATGTAGTCCTTGAAGTGGCCGGGCACCGGCTTGTAGAGGTTGTGCATCGCGCCGAGCACGCGGTAGCAGTTGTCGACGTTCTCGACCACGATGCGAAACGCGAACACGTCCATGATCTCGGAGAAGGACTTGCCCTTGGCGCGCATCTTGCGGTAGATGCTGTAGAGGTGCTTCTCGCGCCCGATCACGCGCGCCGCGATCCCTTCCTCGCGCAACCGCGCCTCGATCTTGCGCTGGATCTGGCTCACCAGTTCCTTGCGGTTGCCGCGTGCCTTGCGCACCGCGGCGCGGATCCGGCGCGCGCGCATCGGATGCAGCGCCGCGAAGCCGAGGTCCTCGAACTCGACGCGCAGGTTGTTCATCCCGAGGCGCAGCGCGATCGGGGCGTAGATCTCGAGCGTCTCGTGCGCGATGCGGCGGCGCTTCTCGGGCTTCAGCACGTCGAGCGTGCGCATGTTGTGCAGGCGGTCGGCGAGCTTGACCAGGATCACGCGGATGTCGCGCGCCATCGCCATCGCCATCTTCTGGAAGTTCTCGGCCTGGGCTTCGGCGCGCGAGGTGGTCTCGAACTGCGAGAGCTTGCTGACGCCGTCGACCAGTTCCGCGACGGCGGGGCCGAATTGCGCGGCCAGGGCTTCCTTCGGGATCCCGGTGTCCTCGATCACGTCGTGCAGCAGCGCCGCGATCAGGCTCTGCTGGTCCATGCGCATGTCGGCGAGGATATGCGCCACCGCCAGCGGGTGCGTCACGTACGGCTGCCCGGTGCGCCGCACCTGGCCGTCGTGTGCCTGTTCGGAGAAGTAGTACGCGCGCCGTACCGCGTCGACCTGCTCGTGGGCGAGGTAGCCGCGGAGCTTGTCGGTCAGCGTGCCGAGTTGCTGCATGCGCGTGACCCGCGCGCCCCGTCCATCACAGGCCGGCGGCTTCTACCTGCGCCTCGAGCAGTTCCTCGAAGCTGGGTTCGCTGCGCTCCTCGAAGATCTCGGGACCGATCAGGCCTTCCTCGATCTCGCGCAGCGCGATCACCGTCGGCTTGTCGGACTCCTCGTGCACCAGCGGATCCTTGCCACCGGTGGCGAGCTGGCGCGCGCGCCTGGCGGCGAGCATCACCAGTTCGAAGCGGTTGTCGACCTTGTCGAGGCATTCCTCTACCGTAATACGTGCCATGGTTCTTACCTGTAGCGTGGTTTCAGCACCGCCCGCCAGCGGCGCGGGGGGCGCGCATTCTAGCAGAGTTCCTCAGGAGGCCGACAGCAGGCTGCCGATCAGTCCGCCGAGCCGTACCGCCTGGGCCGGGCGGCGCAGGCGGTTGGCCCGCACGATGGCGCGCAGGTCCGCGAGCGCTGCTTCGAACACCTCGTTGACGACGACGTAATCGGACTCGTCGTAGTGCGACATCTCGCTGACCGCCTCGCGCATCCGGTTGCCGATCACCTCGTCGCCGTCCTGGTTGCGTCCGCGCAGGCGCTGCTCGAGCGTTGCGCGCGACGGTGGCAGGATGTAGATGGACTGCGAACCCGGCACGCGTTCGCGCACCTGGCGCGCGCCCTGCCAGTCGATCTCGAGGATCAGGTCCCGCCCGCCGGCGAGCGTGGCCAGCACCTGTTCGCGCGAGGTGCCGTAGAGGTTGCCGAAGACCGTGGCGTGCTCGAGGAAATCGTCCCGTGCGAGCATCTGCTCGAAGCGTTCGCGAGCGACGAAGTGGTAGTTCACGCCGTCGGTCTCGCCCGGGCGGCGTTCGCGCGTGGTGTGAGATACCGAGGCCAGCAGGCCCGGATCGCCGGCCACCAGCGCGGCGACCAGGCTGGTCTTGCCGGCGCCGGAGGGCGCCGACACGGTGTAGAGGGTGCCGGAGGCGACGGCCGCGTTCATTCGATGTTCTGCACCTGTTCGCGCATCTGTTCGATCAACACCTTCAGCTCCACCGCCGAGCGCGTGGTCTGCGCCGCCACCGACTTCGACGCCAGCGTGTTCGCCTCGCGGTTGAACTCCTGCATCAGGAAGTCGAGGCGCCGTCCGCAGGAACCGCCCTCGTGGAGGCTGTGGCGCGCCTCGCGCACGTGCGACTGCAGGCGGTCGAGTTCCTCGGCGACGTCGGAGCGGGCGGCGAGCAGCACGATCTCCTGTTCGAGGCGCTGCGGCTCGATCGTCGCGACGAAGTCGGCAACGCGTTCGTGCAGGCGCTGGCGGTGCGCGTCGATGATCACGGGCAGGGAGTCGCGCACCTCGGTGACGATCGCCTCGATGCGCGCGAGCCGCTGTTCGAGCTGCGCCGCGAGCGTGGCTCCCTCGCGCGCGCGCATCGCCAGCAGTTCGTCGATCGTCGCGCCGAGCAGCCCGAGAGCATCGCGCGCCACCTCGTCCTCGTCGGGGTGCTGCTCGGCGAGCACGCCCGGCCAGCGCAGCAAATCGAGCGTGGTTGGTGCACCGAGGTCCGAGGTCAGCGCCGCGCTGCGCACGCAGGCCTCGTGCAGCCGGCGCACCGCTTCCTCGTCGATCACGAGCGGCCCGGGCTGCGCGCGCGCCGTGTGCAGGCGCAGCGCACAATCGACCTTGCCGCGGCCGATACGCTCGCGCAGCAGTTCGCGCGCCGGCATTTCGAGCTGACGGGCGGACTCCGGCAGCCGCAGCTGCGTCTCGAGGTAACGGTGGTTGACCGAGCGGACTTCCCAGGCCAGGGAGCCCCAAGGAAACGTCTGCTCGCGGCGTGCGAACGCCGTCATGCTCTGGACCGCTGGCAAGGCTCGACTCCGGTGGATCTGGCCGCATTGTAGTCGCGCCGCGCGCATAAATCATGTTCGTACCCGCGTGTGTATAATCGCGGCCCCGCACCTGCGCCAGCCCCCCGGAGTATCGATCATGGAGCGACCCAGCGGACGCCGTCAGGACCAGCTTCGTCCGGTCCGCTTCACGCGCGGCTTCACGCGTCATGCCGAGGGCTCGGTGCTCGTCGAGTACGGCGACACGCGTGTGATCTGTACCGCCAGCGTGGATCGCGGCGTGCCGCGCTTCATGCGTGGCGAAGGCCGCGGCTGGCTGACGGCGGAATACGGCATGCTGCCGCGCGCCACCAACACACGCACCGATCGTGAATCGGCGCGCGGCAAGCAGGGTGGCCGCACGGTCGAGATCCAGCGGCTGATCGGGCGTTCGCTGCGGTCGGCGCTCGACCTCGCGAAGCTCGGCGAGAACACGATCATCATCGATTGCGACGTGATCCAGGCCGACGGCGGCACGCGCACCGCGGCGATCACGGGGTCCTGCGTGGCGCTGGTCGATGCGCTCGCGACCGCGCGGCGCAAACGGATGATCAGCGAAGACCCGTTGCGCCACCTGATCGCATCGGTTTCGGTCGGCATCTGCGGCGGGCGCGCGGTGCTCGACCTGGACTATGCGGAAGACTCCAGCGCCGACACCGACATGAACGTGATCATGACCGAGCACGGCGACTTCGTCGAAGTGCAGGGAACCGCCGAGGGCCGGCCGTTTCGCGGCGACGAATTGCAGCAGATGCTCGAGCTCGCGCGCCGCGGCACCGAGAACCTGGTGCGCGTGCAGAAGATGGCGCTGAGCGCGCCGCTGCCGGGGAAATGACTCGTAGGTTCGGACTGCGGCCGAACAATGTCCGGTCGCAGACCGGACCTACGCGAACATGTACGGTCGCAGACCGGACCTACAGACGCTCGGGTTCGATATCGTAGTCCATGATCAGCGGCGCGTGGCTGGAGAACTCCTGCCCCTTGTAGATCGCGCCGTACTCGATCGCCGGGCGCAGCCCCGGCGACGCCACCTGCAGGTCCACGCGCCAGCCGTCGCCGGCATCACGCCCTTGCGGCCACCACGAGAACTCGTCGTCGTCCTGGTTCACGAGGCGGAATGCGTCGGTATAGCCGAGTTCGCCGTAGAGCGAGTCCAGCCATTTGCGCTCGGCGTCGAGGAATCCCGGGGTGCCGGCGTGCCGCCCGGCCTGCTGCACGTCGCGCGTGGCGTGCGCCATGTTCCAGTTGCCGCACAGGATGTACTGGCGGCGCTTCTTGCGCACCTTGTCGAGCTGGATGCGCAGTTGTTCGAAGAAGCGCGACTTGCGCGCCAGCGAACCGGGATCGTCCATGCTGGCGACGGGGGCGAGCAGGCTGGCGACGCTGATGTTCTCGAAGTCCGCCTGCATGTAACGACCCTCGCCATCGGCGTCGCCGAGCCCGAGTCCGGTCATGATCGCCTTCGGCATCTTGCGGCAGTAGATCGCGACACCGTTCGTCGAGGCGTCGATCGCGTCGAAGAAGTACGCGAAATAGCCGTCCGGGTTGAAGCGCGCACCACCCAGCGCCGACTCTGCGGCGCGCAGATCCTGGATGCAGATGATGTCGGCATCCTGGTCGAGGACCCAGTCGTAGAAGCCCCGCGAGGCTGCCTCGCGGATGCCGTCCGCGCAGAAACTGACGACGCGCATGGTCATTCCCGTTCATCAAAGCGGCTCATGATACATGAGGCGTCCGGTGGCGGGCGAGCGCGCGTCGCCGGCGCGCTGTTATACTCGGCTCCCTGCATACGGGGGAGCTTCCGCGCAAGAAAGCCCAATGAGTGACCATCGCAGCGATTTCATCGCGCTCGCGCTGCGCCATCGCGCGCTGCGTTTCGGTGACTTCACGTTGAAGTCCGGGCGTCGCAGCCCCTATTTCTTCAACGCCGGCGAACTCTCCAGCGGCGCCGCGCTGGCCGTGCTGGGCCGCTGCTACGCGGCCGCGATCGCAGCCTCGGGTGTCGAGTTCGACATGTTGTTCGGCCCCGCCTACAAGGGAATCCCGCTCGCGGTGGCCACCGCGGTGGCGATCGCCGGCGACAGCGGGCGCGACGTGCCCTGCGCATTCGACCGCAAGGAGGCCAAGACCCATGGCGAGGGCGGTGCGCTGATCGGTGCGCCGCTCGCCGGCCGCGTGCTGATCGTCGATGACGTGATCACCGCGGGCACGGCCGTGCGCTCCGTCGCGCGGCTGATCGGCGCCGCCGGTGCGCGCATCGCCGGGGTGGCGCTTGGGCTCGACCGCGCGGAGCGCGGCGCCGGCACGCAGTCGGCGGTGTCGGAGCTCGCGCACGAACTCGGCGTGCCGGTGTTCGCGATCGCGCGGCTAGACGACATCGTCGCCTACCTCGAGGATGCACCGGAGCTGCGCGAGCACCTGCCCGCAATGCTCGCCTATCGCCGCGAATGGGGCGCCCCGGCCGCCTGAGCGTGCGGATTCCGCACGCGCACGCGGTGATTCCCGGCTAGACTTCCGTCCAGGCATTCGCTCGCGCGCGAGGTACGCATGAAATCCGCCCTGCTCCACCGTGCATCCCGTCGCCTGCGCTCGGCCCTGCCGGTGCTGCTGCTGCTGTCCGCACCCGGTATCGGCGGCGTCCAGGCCGAGGAACTCTTCTACAAGTACGACAACGCCGAGGGCGTCACCGTCATCGACGATCACGTCCCGCCGCAGTTCGCGCACAAGGGCTACCTGGTCCTCAATCGCGCCGGGCGGGTCGTCGAGGTGGTGCCGCGCGCGCTGACCGAGTCCGAGCGGCGGGCGAACGGACCCGCGGTGCAGGCGCGCCTGCGCACGGAGGAAGCCGAGCGCCAGAAACGCTACGACGAGGCGCTGCTCGCGCGCTACAGCTCGGTGGCCGACATCGAGGATCTGCAGCGGCGCCGCGCCAACGAGATCCAGGTGCGGATCAACCTGCAGAAAGGCACGATCGCGGGGCTCAAGGAGCAGCTCGAGACGGAACAGGCGGACGCGGCCGAAGTCGAGATGTCCGGGGAGGACGCTCCGGCGACGATCGGCGCGCGCATCGAGGAACTGCGGGCGGCGATCGCCGACGAGGAAGCCCGCGTGGTGCGCCTGGAGCACGACAAGAGCACCGTCGAGGCGCGCTACCAGTTCGAGATCGAGCGCTTCCGCACGTTGCGCCCCGGCGCCCGCTGAACGGCGCGCGTGCCCGGGCTCAGCGGAAGAACGCCCCGGTCAGCACCCGCCACTGCTCGCTCCAGTACTCGGTCGGTGAACGGCGGAATTCCGAGCGCACGTACTGCGTGATGCGTCCTTCGGCGGTGGCGAGCAGCAGGTTCGCCGCCAGCGCCACCGGCAGCACCGGGCGCAGCCCGTCGCGCAGTTCGGCTTCGCGCAACACCTGTTTCAGCTCGGTCTCGAGGCGATCGAACAACTGCTGCACGCGGGCGCGCAGGCGATCGGTCTCGCCCGTCAGCGCATCGCCCGTGAGCAGGCGCGTGATGCCGGGGTTGCGTTCGCAGAAGGCCAGCAGCAGCGTCAGGATCTGTTCGCATTGCGCCGCGCCGTCGGGTTCGTCCTGGCGGATGCGGCCGATGCGGCTGAACAGTGTGGTCTCGATGAACTCGATGAGTCCCTCGAACATCTTCGCCTTGCTGGGGAAATGCCGGTAGAGCGCCGCTTCCGAGACGCCGACCTCGGCGGCCAGCGCAGCCGTGGTGATGCGCCCGCCGGGCGTGGCTTCGAGCATGTGCGCGAGCGACTGCAGGATCGCGTCGCGGCGCGAGGTCTTGCCATTCATCTTGGCGCGATCTTCCCTGTTCCTGACGGCGCCGTACTCTAGCGACTCACTCGTTCGCGGGCAACGACGCGCGCGCCGTGCGCGAGATCAGCGTGCCGACGCCTTCGTCGGTGAATACCTCGAGCAGCACCGCGTGCGGCACGGTGCCGTCGATGATGTGTGCGCTGTTCACGCCGGCCGCGACCGCCTCGAGCGCGCAGCGGATCTTCGGCAGCATGCCGCCGCGGATCACGCCGTCCTCGATCAGCCGGTTCACCCCGGCCTGGTCCAGCCCGGTCAGCACCTTGCCGTCGGCGGCCATCAGTCCCGGCACGTTGGTCAGCAGGATCAGCTTCTCCGCCTGCAGGACCTCGGCGATCCTGCCGGCCACCAGGTCGGCGTTGATGTTGTACGACAGGCCGGCGCGGTCGACACCGATCGGCGCCACCACCGGGATGAAGTCGCTGTTCAGCACCATGTCGAGCACGGCGCGGTTGATCCGGTGCACCTCGCCCACGTGGCCGATGTCGAGGATCTCCGGCGCGTTGGTCTCCGGCGTGCGCACGGTCACCGACATCCGCGTCGCCTCGATCAGGTTGCCGTCCTTGCCGGTCACCCCGATCGCCTTGCCGCCGTGGCGGTTTATGTTCGCGACGATCTCCTTGTTGACCGTCGCGCCGAGCACCATCTCGACCACGTCCATCGTCTGCGTGTCGGTGACGCGCATGCCCTCGACGAAGCGTGACTCGATGTTCAGTCGCGCGAGCAGCGACCCGATCTGCGGACCGCCGCCGTGCACCACGACGGGATTCATGCCGACCAGCTTCATCAGCACCAGGTCACGCGCGAAGCTGTCCTTGAGCTGCGGATCGACCATCGCGTTGCCACCGTATTTCACCACGATCGTCTTGCCGATGAAGCGCTGGATGTAGGGCAGGCTCTCGGTCAGCACGCGGGCAATGTTCACGGCGGTATCGCGGTCGAGTGACATCGGCAGGGTCCTTGCTTGCGGGGCGGTAAAACTAGAAACCGGGGTCCGTGGCGGGTAGCAGGCGCTCGAGTTCGGCGCGGAACGCGCCGCGGATGCGCTCGAGCGCATCCGCATCGCGTCCCTCGAAGCGCAGGATCAGCGCCGCCGAGGTGTTCGATGCGCGTATCAGGCCCCAGCCATCGGCGAATTCGGCACGCACACCGTCGATGCGGCTGATGCGCGCGTGCTCGAACGCGATGCCGGCGGCAATCGTGTCCATCACCGCGAACTTCTCCTCCTCGGCGATCGGAATCCGCAGTTCCGGGGTCGCGACGCTCTGCGGCAGCGTCGCCAGCAGCTCGTCGAGCGAACGACCCTCGGTGGCCAGGATCTCGAGCAGGCGCGCCGCGCAGTACAGCGCGTCGTCGAAGCCGTACCAGCGGTCGCGGAAGCAGATGTGGCCGGTGAACTCGCCACCGAGCAGCGCGCCGGTCTCTTTCATCTTCTCCTTGATCCACGAATGGCCGCTGCGGCACATGATCGGGCGGCCGCCGTGCTGGGCGACGATCGCCGGCAGGTCGCGGCTGCACTTGACGTCGAACACCACGTCGGCGCCCGGATGCCGCGACAGCAACTCGCGCGCGAGCAGCATCAACAGGCGGTCGGCGGTGACCACCGCTCCGCTCGCGGTGACCACGCCGATGCGGTCGCCGTCGCCGTCGAACGCGACGCCGAGGGTGGCGCCGTGCTCCCTTACCGCTGCCACCAGGTCACGCAGGTTCTCCGGCTCGGCCGGGTCGGGGTGATGGTTCGGGAAGCGCCCGTCGAGGGTGCAATGCAGCGGGATCACCTCGCAGCCGAGTTCACGGAACAACTCCTCGGCCACCACCGACGCGGCGCCGTTGCCGCAGTCCACGACGATGCGCTGCGCGCCGTCGACGAGCACGTCCTCGACGATCGCGTGCACGTAGTCGGTGTCGATACCGGTGATGCGGTAGCTGCCCTGCCCCTCGCGGAAGCGCCCTTGGGCGATTCGTTCGCGCAGCGCCGTGATGCCCGCGCCGCGCAGCGTCTCGCCGTCGATCATGACCTTGAAGCCGTTGTGATCGGCGGGATTGTGGCTGCCGGTGACCATCACGCCGCTGGGTGTGCGCAGGTGATGGCACGCGAAATACAGCATCGGGGTGGCGACCGTGCCGGCATCGATCACGTCGATGCCGGTCGCCAGCAGACCCTTGACCAGCTGCTCGCGCAGCCGCGGGCTGCTGTCGCGGCCATCGACGCCGACGATGATCGCGCGACAGTCGCGCTCCAGCGCCTCGCTGCCGATCGCGCGTCCGATCGCGAGCGCAAGCTCGGGGCTGATCTGCGCCTCGCGTCCGCGGATGTCGTAGTCACGGAAGATTTCACCGGGCACCCGGGCTGCTGTCGGCGCCGCGGTCACCGCCGGCGCGACGGGATCGTCGATCGTATCGGCCTCGGTTGCGCCGAGGATCTCGAGTGGGTCGGCTGCCGGCGTGGGGGCGGCGGTGGTGCCCGGAGCCACCGGCTCGGGCGCCGGGGTGGCGCCGTGACGGCGAATCGAGGCGAGCAGCGCCTCGCCGAGCCCGATGAGCTCCGACACCTCGAGTCGCGGCAGGGTCGCGGAGCTTCCGCGCTGCTCGAGCGCGAGCTCACCCAGATGTTGCGCGTCGGTGGCGAGCGCGCCTCCCAGGCGACGGAACGTCACGAGCACCAGCGCCACCAGCGCCAGCGCGACGGCCAGTCCGGCCAGCACGACGACCGCGCTCGCCGCGACCGTCTGCGATGGCAGCGAGGACGCCGGCTCGAAACCGGCGTACAGCGGACGCACGCTGGATTCGCTGCGGTAGCTGGGCGACTGCGCCGCCGCGCCGTCGCCGTCCTGCGCGATGAAGCGGAAGTGATCTTCCACGCCGCGTGCCCACAGCGACAGCGTGCCCGCCTCGCTTCGCAGCACCCCGTGCTCGCGCACCAGCGTCCCGAGGTCGGCCCGTGCGAGCAGCACTCCCCGCGAGGCGCCGCCAGCGGGTGCGCAGCGCGCCGCCGCGATGACGGTCCAGCGCTCGCCGTCGCGGTAGGCCTCGGGCTGAACCGCCTCACCGTTGAACGCACGTCCGACCAGGCGCGTCTCGATGTTGTTGCCGAGCAGCGCCGCATCGAACGACGGGTCGGCGATGCCGAGCCCGCCGAGCGGCACCACCTGCAGCGACTCCAGCCCGGGGAACGGCGCCGCGCCGTCCACGGCGCAGCGAACCGCCACCACGCGGGCCTGCGCCTGCAGCAGCGAGCCGTAGACGGACACGACGCGCGCGGCCTGCGCCGCTTGCGCCTCGGCCCAGCGGGCCTGCGCGAGGCGCGCGCTCGACCAGTTCCAGGCCAGCAGTGCGACGAGCAGCGCGAACAGTCCGATCGCGATGCCGGTGGCGATCCGGTTCCTGGCGGTCGTGAATGTGCCGGTGGCCTTGCGGGTGGTCGTCATACGGGTTCCGGGGTGCGGCGCGCGCGGTAGCGGGCGGCGATCGCCGCGATCAGATCGTGGGCCAGGCGCAGCTTGGGCCCGCGCGGCAGCGCCACCGTGCCGTCGGCGGCGACCAGCGTGACCTCGTTGTGTTCGCTGTCGAAGCCGATGTCGGTGCGCGAGACGTCGTTGGCGACGATCAGGTCCAGCCGTTTCGCTTCGAGCTTGCCGCGCGCGTAAGCCAGTACGTCGTGCGTCTCGGCCGCGAAACCGACCGTGAACGGGTGCGGCTCGCGCGCGGTCACCGCGGCGAGGATGTCCGGGTTGCGCACCAGTTCGAGCTGCAGCCGCTCGGCGTTCTTCTTGATCTTCTGCGTGGCCGGGGCGGCCGGCCGGTAGTCGGCGACCGCCGCGCAGGCGATGAATATGTCGCTCGTGTCCACGCGCGCCAGCACCGCATCGTGCATCTGCTGTGCGCTCGCGACGTCGACCCGTGTCACGCCGGGTGGCGTCGGCAGGCCGACCGGTCCGGCGACCAGCGTCACCTCGGCGCCGGCCGCCGCGGCCGCGGCGGCGAGTGCGAACCCCTGGCGGCCCGAGCTGTGGTTGCTGATGTAGCGCACCGGATCGATCGCCTCGCGGGTGGGGCCGGCGTCGACCAGCACGCGCACGCCGGCGAGCTTCGCGCCACCGAAGTGCTGCTGCACCGCCGCCAGCAGTTCCGCGGGCTCGAGCATGCGCCCCGGCCCGACGTCGCCGCAGGCCTGGGCGCCACTCGCGGGACCCAGCAATGCGACACCGCGCTGCTCGAGCACGGCGCAGTTGTGTTGCGTGGCCGCGGCGCCCCACATCGCCTGGTTCATCGCCGGCGCGACGTGCACCGGCGCCGTCGTGGCGAGGCACAGCGTGCTCAGCAGGTCGTTGGCGAGCCCGTGCGCGAGACGCGCGATGAAGTCCGCGCTGGCCGGTGCGATCAGCACCAGTTCGGCCCAGCGTGCGAGTTCGATATGGCCCATCGCGGCCTCGGCGCCTTCGTCGAGCAGTTCGCGGTGAACCGGGTGGCCCGACAGCGCCTGCAGCGTGAGCGGGGTGATGAACGCGCAGGCGCCGGGCGTCATCACGACCCGCACTTCGGCGCCGTCGTCGCGCAGCCGGCGCACCAGTTCGGCGGACTTGTAGGCCGCGATGCCGCCGGTCAGGCCGAGCAGGATCCGTCTGTTCTCGAGTCGTGGCATCTGTCGGGGCGCCCTGGAAGGGAGACGATTCGTACGCGCCGGGCGGTTCCGCCTCGCGACGGCATTCTAGTATAGTCGGGCGCCCCGATTCGCCGCGGACATGGAGGTTCGCGATGAGCATCCGGAACTGGCCCCTCGGCGAACGGCCGCGCGAACGCCTGCTCGGAACCGGCGCCCACACCCTCTCCGACGCCGAACTGCTGGCAATCCTGCTGCGCACCGGGTTGCCGGGCGGCAGCGCGGTTGATCGCGCGCGCGAATTGCTGGCCGCCTTCGGGGGACTGCGCCATCTGCTCGATGCCGAGCGCACGGTGTTCTGTGCCGCACACGGCCTGGGCGAGGCGACCTACGTGCAGCTGCAGGCGGCGCTCGAGCTCGCGCGCCGTTACCTGCTCTGCCGGATCAGCCGTGGCCAGGCGCTCGCGTCGCCGGACGAGGTCAGGCAGTTCCTGCAACTGAAGTTGCGCGGCCTGGCGCACGAGGTGTTCGCGTGCCTGTTCCTCGACAACCAGCACACCGTGATCGCCTACGAGGAGCTGTTCCGGGGCACCATCGACGGCGCCAGCGTGTACCCGCGCGAGATCGTCAAGCGGGCGTTGGCGCTGAACGCGGCGGCGGTGATCTTCGCGCACAACCACCCGTCCGGGATCGCCGAGCCGTCGCAGGCGGACCAGCGTCTGACGCAGCGTCTGCGCAGCGCGCTCGGCGTGGTCGACATCCGTGTGCTGGATCATTTCGTGGTCGGGGAGGCCGAGGCGCTGTCCTTCGCCGAGCGCGGCCTGTTGTGAGCAGTGAAAAATACCCGTTCGTTGCGCCTGCCTTGTCTGTCCGGAGGCCTTCTGATATAAAAGCGCGCTCTTTCGGGCGGGTGTCCGGCGACGGCGCGCGCGAAGAGGCCAATTCCTCACGAGGCTCCAGCATGTCCAAGGTGTGTCAGGTAACCGGCAAGCGTCCTGCGGTCGGACACAATGTATCCCATGCGAACAACAAGACGAAGCGTCGCTTCGAGCCGAACCTGCACAAGCACCGGTTCTGGGTCGAGTCGGAAAAGCGCTTCTTGACGCTGCGCGTGTCGGCCAAGGGCATGCGGATCATCGACAAGAAGGGCATCGACAGCGTGCTCGCCGACCTGCGCGGTCGCGGCGAGCGCATCTGAAGCAACACCCGGAGCAACAGCAGCCATGCGTGACAAGATCAAGCTCGTATCCAGCGCCGGTACCGGTCATTTCTACACGACCGACAAGAACAAGCGCACCACGCCCGACAAGCTCGAATTCAAGAAGTATGATCCGGTCGTGCGCAAGCACGTGGCGTACAAGGAATCGAAGATCAAGTGAGCGCGAGGCGTTCGACGAAGAACCCGGCCGCGGCCGGGTTTTTTGTCTCTGCGGTGCGCGCGCCGGGCGGACCGCGTCGGGGCTGAGCGCCAGCCGTGCCCGAACTTCCCGAGGTCGAGACCACCCGGCGCGGGATCCTGCCGCGGCTGCGGGGCCGGCGCGTCACCGCGGTGCACGTGCGTGACGGGCGCCTGCGCTGGCCGGTGACACCCGGTCTGGCGAACCTGCTCGACGGCCAGGTGCTGGCCGGGATCGGCCGCCGCGGCAAGTACCTTCTGTTTCATTTTCCGGCCGGCACACTGCTCGTCCACCTCGGGATGACCGGCAGCCTGCGCGTGGTGACTGCCCCGGCAGAGTCGCCACGCAGGCACGATCACCTCGATCTGCAGTGGGACGACGGCAGCCTGCTGCGCTATCACGACCCGCGCCGCTTCGGCGCCGTGCTGTGGATCGGCGATACCGCCGCCAGCCACCCGCTCCTCGCCGGGCTGGGGCCGGAGCCGCTGGGTCCGGACTTCGACGGCGCGTATCTGTACCGGCGTTCGCGCGGGCGGCGTGCCAGCGTGAAGCAACTGCTGATGGACGGTGCGGTGGTGG